>JAYUSP010000129.1:0-2507 GCA_043755615.1 Betaproteobacteria bacterium | reverse complement strand
CGACTTCGAAGGCCTGGTCGTCGGTCATCGCGATCCGCCCCTGCGCCAGATCGGCCAGGTACAGCTTCATGCCCTCCATCAGGCTCGCGCCGCCCGATTCGACCGCGAGTTTCATCGCCTCGGGGTTTGTCGCGAGCGAATTCGCCGGGCTCAGCGCATCGACCACCTGGCGCAGCATGAAGCCCATTTGTGCCTTGTTGCGCTCATCGAGCGGTGCTGCCGCCAGAGCCTGTTGCAGGCTCGCCGCTTGCGCCGCGTAAGCCTGCGCCAGCGCGGCGAAGCGCGGGTCGCCCTGCCAGGCGTCGTCGGCGAAGCGGCGGTCGGGTGTGGCTGGGTTGCCCGGTGCAGCTGCCGCACCCAGCGCGCCGGGCCACCACGGCGCAAACGTCTGCAGCGCCTGCTCGTGCAGCGCCAGCCAATTCGGCAGGGCTTGCTGCCAGAGCGTGAATGCGTCGCTCAGGTCGCCCTGGTCGCCCTTCGCACCCGGCGCGCCGCTGGGCGATTGGGCGAGCAGGTCGCGCCACCACTCGGTGGGGTCAGGCAGGGGCTCGGGGGTCGATGTCGTCATGATGGCTTGCTCCTTGTCGGGTTTAATTTGCAGTGTGCACTGCGTCGCCTTCCCTTGTCGTGCTTCGATGCCGTGTCGGGGGCCGAGTCAGGACCACGTGACCGCAGCCGAGAACATATACCCCGCACCATAAACCGTCTTGATGACCTTCGGATTCTGCGGGTCGCTCTCCAACTTGCGACGCAGGCGCGAGATGCGCACGTCGATGCTTCGGTCCAGCGGCGAGAGGTCGCGCTGGCCCATCAACTGCTCGCGATTCAAGATCTGGTGCGGCCGCTCGACGAAGGCGCGCAGCACCTGGGTTTCGGCAACGCCCAGAACATGTTCGCTGCCGTCGGCGGCGCGCAACATGTTCGCGCTGCAGTCGAGCGTCCAACCCAGGAAACTCGCGTAGCGGCGCGCCTGGCCGAATCCCGACCCCGGGCCGGCGCCGGGCTTGCTGGCGCGCCGGCGCAGGATGCTGCGCACGCGCGCCACGAGTTCGCGCGCCTCGAAGGGCTTGACGACATAGTCGTCGCCGCCGTGTTCCAGGCCGATCACCCGATCGGCAGCGTGGCCGCGCCCGGTGAGGATCAGCACGCCGCAGCTCGACACCTCGGCGATTCGGCGCACCAGGTCCATGCCGTCCATGTCGGGCAAGCCCAGATCGACGATGCACAGATCGGGTCGTTCGGTCTGCAAGCGGCGCAGCACGTTCATGCCGTTTCGATACGCTTCGGCGGCGAAGCCGAATTGATGCAGCGCATCGACCACGAGCTTGGACACGGCTTCGTCGTCTTCGACGACGAAGATCAGCGCGTCGGGCGGTGTGGCATCGTCTGCGCGCGGCCGGTGCGTGGTCATGTCAAGGCGTTCTGGATGAGCGCCGCAAGCTGCGCCGCGGTGAAGGGCTTGGGCAAGATCGCCATGTCGATCGGCCGCTCGATCTCGGGCGCGTGGCCGCTCATCAGCACCACGCGGGGCACACCGCAGCGGTCTCGGGCAAACCTGGCCAACTCTCGGCCGTCCACGCCGCCAGGCATCACCACGTCGGACAAGAGCAGCGCGATGCCCGGTGTCTGCTCGAGGATTTGTTTCGCCTCGACGCCGTTCTCCGCCTCGATCACGGTGAAGCCGAGCTCCAGCAAAAAGCGCCGCGCCACTTTGCGAACGTCCGGGTCGTCTTCCACCAGCAACGCCAAGCCCTGGCCGACGGTTGCCGCATCGCCGCGGGGCGCATCGGCGAGCGGGGCGAAATCGCTGCTCACCTCGGACGCGGGCAGCCACAGCGTGACCGTCGTTCCCTGGCCGACCTGGCTTGCAACCGCGATCGCGCCCTCCGATTGTTTGATGAAACCGTAGACCATCGCCATGCCCAGACCGGTTCCCTGGCCCGCCTTCTTCGTCGTGAAAAACGGTTCGAACACGCGTGCCAGGGTCTTGGCGTCCATGCCGGCGCCGTTGTCGATGACCTCGATGCGAACGTAGTCACCCGGCGCCACCTGCAACTCCGCGGCGGCTGCGTCGGCCAGCGTCCACGCGCACGCGCGCACGCCGATCGTGCCCCGTGGTTGGGTGGCGTCGCGTGCGTTCAGGATCAGATTGAGCAGCGCGTTTTGCAGTTGATGCGAGTCGATCCAGGCCCACAAGGGCACGGCGCCGGCATCGATTTCGAGTTGCAGGCTCTCGGCAAGCGAGCGGCGCACGAGACGGCCGACCGAGGCGATCAGCGGGCCGACGTCGACGGCTTGCGCTTCGAGCGGCTGCTGGCGCGAGAACGACAGCAGCGCCTTGATCAGCTCGGCGCCGCGGCGCGCTGCGTCGACCGCGGGTTCGACGAACTCGGCAATCGTCGGGTCGCCGGGCCGCGCATCGGACAGCGCATTCAGATTGCCGATCACCACCGGCAGGATGTTGTTGAAGTCGTGCGCCAGGCCACCAGTCAACTGGCCCAGTGCTT
>JAYUSP010000128.1:0-7311 GCA_043755615.1 Betaproteobacteria bacterium | reverse complement strand
AGCAGGTGGTTTTCGATGAACTCGCGCGCGATGTCCTTGTTCTTCGACGGCGTCGTGATCATGCAGCCGAGCACGCCGACAAAGGGCCGCGCGGGCTTGCCGGCGACGCTGGGGATCGGGCCGACACCGAAGTCGATCTTGGCCTTCCTGACGTTGTCCCAGGCCCAGGGTCCGTTGATCATCATCGCCACCTTGCCGGCGGCAAATTGCGACTCCATGTCGGAGTAACGCGCGCCCTGCGGCATGTGGCCGTCTTTGACCAGGCGCTCGATCTGCTGCATGCCGACCAGCGCGCCGGGGCTGTTGAGGCCGGTCTGGCCGGCATCGAGCGCGCCTTGCGCGTCGCGGCCGAAGATAAAACCGCCGCCACCAGCGATCACCGGCCAACTGAAAAAGAGCTGGTTGTAGGCCCAGAGAATGGCTCGTCGGTTGCTCTTGGCCAGCTCCTTGTCGAGTGCGATGACCTCGTCGAAGCTCGCAGGTGGCACTTTGACCAGGGCCTTGTTGTAGATCAGGCCGATGGCCTCGATCGCCAGCGGATAACCCCAGGTCTGGCCCTTCCAGACGAAGGCCGACCAGGCCGAGGGTTCGATCTCGTCGCGGATGCGTTTGGGCGGCCGGATCGGCACGATGAGCCCGGACTTGGCCCATTCGCCGACGCGGTCGTGCGCCCAGCAGAAGATGTCGGGCCCCTTGCCGGCGCCGGCCGCGGCCTGGAATTTGTCGGTGGCACCTTCGGGGTGCTGCACGATCACCTCGACGCCGGAGGCCTTGGTGAACTGGTCGCCGACTTTCTGCAGGCCGTTGTAGCCCTTGTCGCCGTTGATCCAGACCAGCAGGCGCAGCTTGTCCTGGGCGTTGGCCTCGCCGGCCAGCGCGGCCGCGCCGAGTACCAAGCACACCAGGAAGTTCAGCTTGGACATCAGGCAGCGAGCGTGCGCTCGGCGCTGACATGGCGGCGCAGCGCGAGACCGGCGGCGTCAAACAGATAACTCGCGTCGCTGGGGATCGACAGCGTCAGCGGCTGGCCGTTTTTTACCCGCATGCGGCCGTCGAGCTCGCAGGTCAGCGCTTCGTCGACACCCGGGAACTCGCAGTAGGCATGTGTCGTGCTGCCCAGCAACTCGACGAAGGTGACCTGGGTCTCGATGCTGTTTTGGGTGCCACCGGCGACCAGATGTTCGGGGCGCACACCGAGCGTGACCTCTTCGCCGGGCCTGACGCCGGAGCCGTCGACATCACAGCGCACCGTAGCGCCGCCGACCAGGCTGACGGTGGTCTGCGCAGCGCTGGCTTCGGTCACCGTGGCCTCGATGAAATTCATCTTCGGGCTGCCGATGAAGCCGGCAACAAACAGGTTGCACGGGTGTTCGTACAGCTCCAGCGGCGAGCCGACCTGCTCGATCTTGCCCACCGACAACACGACGATGCGGTCGGCGAGGGTCATCGCCTCGACCTGATCGTGGGTGACGTAGATCATCGTCGTCTTCAGGTCTTCGTGCAGCTTGGCAAATTCGTAGCGCATCTTCACGCGCAGCGCGGCGTCGAGATTGCTCAGCGGCTCGTCGAACAAAAAGACCTCGGGCTTGCGCACGATCGCGCGGCCGATCGCCACGCGCTGGCGCTGGCCGCCCGACAAGTCTTTGGGCTTGCGCTGCAAGAGGTGTTCGATGTGCAGGATCTTCGCCGCGTTCTGCACCGCTTCTTCGATCTCGGCTTTCGGCACCTTGGCCAGCCGCAGGCCGAAGGCCATGTTTTCGTAGAGGTCCATATGCGGGTACAGCGCATAACTCTGGAAGACCATCGCGATGCCGCGCTCGGCCGGCGGCACATCGTTGACGACGACGCCGCCGATCGAAAGCTCGCCGCCGGTGATGTCTTCAAGGCCCGCGATCGTGCGCAGCAAGGTGCTCTTGCCGCAGCCCGATGGCCCGACGAAGACCATGAACTCGCCGTCGCGCACCTCAAGGTTGATATCGCGCAGCACATGCACGTCGCCGTAGGACTTCTGCACATTTTTCAGCAGGACATGGGCCACTCGGTCACCTCTTTCGGGGGCCGTTGCAGCCCAGCGCCGATCCGTCAGCGTGTAAGTAATATACAGACCGCGAGACGTCGGCACAACGCGGTGTTATCCCGACACCACAGATGCAAGTCCATATAAATCAACAACTTACGGCGTCGAACGCAATTATTGGGGCAATCCCGATGTAGGAGAACTACACAAATCTAAGTTCTGTCGTGATACTGCCGGCCTCGATGAGGGGATTACCCGATGAGCCAGGAACTGAAGACCGGCGCCATGCGCGCCAGCCACGACGCGCGGTTGTTCACCACCACCTACCGGCGCGAACTCGGCCAGCGCAGTGATGCCGCGAGTGATGCCGCAAGTGATGCCGCAAGCGATGCACAAAGCGACCGCGGCGCCGCGGTTTCGAGCGCCGTGTCGCTGGCGGCACGGACGATTCTTGCCGATCGCTGGGCCGCGACCCAGGCCGCCGACGCACGCCGGCATGTCGGTGGCCAGGCCGTCAAGCGGGTGCATTACCTGTCGATGGAATTCCTGATGGGCCGCGCGATGCACAACGCGCTGTGTGCGCTCCAGCTCGACGACCGCGTCGACAGCTTGCTTGGCAAGGGCGCCCCCAGCCTGGCCGAGCTGATCGAACATGAGCCCGACGCCGCGCTGGGCAACGGCGGCCTGGGCCGGCTTGCGGCCTGTTTTCTGGACGCCTTTGCGACCCTCGGCCTGCCTTCGTTTGGCTACGGGCTGCGTTACGAACATGGCATGTTCGCCCAGGTCATCCAGGACGGCCGCCAGGCCGAGGTGCCCGACGAATGGCTGCGCCACGGCAACCCGTGGGAGCTGTTGCGCCCCGAGCTGCGCTATGCGGTCGGCTTCGGCGGCGCGGTGCACAGTGAAGCCGGCACGCGGCGCTGGGCGCCGGGCGAGGTGATCATCGGCCAGGCCTACGATTTCATCGTCCCCGGGCATGGCACCGAGCGCGTGTCGACGCTGCGCCAGTGGCATGCCGGCGCGTCGCGGCCGATCGACTTTGCCGCCTTCTGCCGCGGCGAGCACCTGGCCGCGGCGCAGCATCTGCACCAAGCCGAATCGCTGAACTGGGTGCTCTACCCGGACGACAGCAACGCGGCCGGGCGCGAGCTGCGGCTGCGCCAGGAAATGTTTCTCGTCAGCGCGTCGCTGCAGGACATGCTGGCACGCCATCTGCGTGAACATGCACGGGGCCAGGTCAGCGACAGCGACGCGGTGCGCTCGTTCGGCCGCCACAACGCGGTGCACCTGAATGACACCCATCCGGCGCTGGCACCTGCCGAGCTGATGCGCCTGCTGCTCGACGATCATGGCCTGGCGTGGGATGCAGCCTGGGCCGTCACTCACGAAGCGGTGAGCTACACCAACCACACCCTGATGCCCGAGGCGCTGGAGACCTGGAGCCTGCCGCTGTTCGAGCGCCTGCTGCCGCGGCATCTGGAAATCATCCTCGAGATCAACGCGCGTTTTCTGGCCGAGGTGCGAGCGCGTTTCCCGGGCGACGAGACGCGGGCCTCGCGGATGTCGCTGATCGACGAACAGGGCGAGCGCCGGGTGCGCATGGCGGCACTCGCGGTGGTGGCCTCGCACAAGGTCAATGGCGTTTCGGCGCTGCACTCCGCGCTGATGGTGCAGACCCTGTTCAGCGACTACGCGGCTCTGTGGCCGCAGCGCTTCATCAACGTCACCAACGGCGTCACGCCGCGGCGCTGGCTGGAGCAGGCCAACCCCGAACTCTCGGCGCTGCTCGACCGTCACATCGGCGACGGCTGGCGCAGCGACCTCGATGCGCTCCAGGCGCTGGCGCCGAGAGCCGGGCAAAAGCGGCTCGGCGCGGAGTTCCTGCGTGCCAAGCTGGCGAGCAAGCAACGCCTGGCCGGCTTGATCCGGCGCGAGCTGGGCATCGCCGTCGACCCGACGAGCTTGTTCGATGTGCAGATCAAGCGCATCCACGAATACAAACGCCAGTTGCTCAACGTGCTGCATGTGGTGGCGCGTTACCAGGCCATCGTCGCCGACCCGCAGGCCGCCTGGCAGCCGCGCACGGTGATTTTCGCCGGCAAGGCGGCGTCGGCTTATGTCGCGGCCAAGCAGGTGATCCAGTTGATCCACGATGTCGCGCGAGTGGTCAACAGCGATGCGCGGGTCGGCGACAAGCTCAAGGTGATCTTCCTGCCCAACTATGGCGTCAGCCTGGCCGGGCAGATCATCCCGGCGGCAGATTTGTCGGAGCAGATCTCCACCGCCGGCACCGAAGCGTCGGGCACCGGCAATATGAAATTTGCACTCAACGGCGCCTGCACCATCGGCACCTGGGACGGCGCGAATATCGAGATGGCGCAGCAGATGGGGCCCGAGAACATGTTTGTCTTCGGCCTGCGCGCCGACCAGGTCGCGCAGATGAAAGCGCTGGGTTACGACCCGCGCCTGTACGCCGAACAAGACCTGCAACTGCGCGCGGTGCTCGACGCCATCGGCGGCGGCGCCTTTTCGCACCACGAGCATGATCGTTACCGCGGCCTGGTGCAGACCCTGCTGCAGCGCGACCCCTATATGCTGCTCGCTGATTTTGCGAGTTATGTGCAAGCCCAGACCGAAGTCGACAAGGTCTTTGCCGACCCCGCCGCCTGGGCCCGGCGGGCGCTGAAAAATATCGCCGGCATGGGCTGGTTCAGTGTCGACCGCACGATTGGCGAGTACAACGCGCAGGTCTGGTCGGGGCGCTGAAGCGGGCCACACCGGCTGCACCAAATAAAAGGCCACGATGCTGCCCGACTCCGACCTCCAGGCGCTGCTGCAAGCCCGCCACCCCGACCCCTTTGCGGTACTCGGCATGCATGCCGACGCCGATGGCGACCTCTGGGTGCGCGCGCTGCTGCCCGGCGCGGTGGCGGTGGCGCTGCGCGACACCCGCAGCGGGCGCCGGGTGGGTGCGCTCATCGAGCGCGACCGCACCGGGTTCTTCGAAGCCCTGCTGCCACGCCGACGCAACGCCTTTGATTACCGGCTCGATGTGCAATGGTTTGACGGCACCGCCGGCATCTTTGGCGACCCCTACCGCTATGGCGTGTTGATTGGCGAGCAGGACCTGCACTACCTGGGCGAGGGCAGCCACCTGCGGCCTTTCGAGGTGCTCGGCGCGCATCCGGTTACGGTGGGTGTAGACGCCTGTGCGATCGACGGTGTGCGCTTTGCGGTCTGGGCGCCGAATGCATCGCGTGTGAGTGTCGTCGGCAGCTTCAATGGCTGGGACGGCCGCCGCCACCCGATGCGATCGCGCGGTGCCTCGGGCATCTGGGAGCTGTTCATCCCGAACGTCGGCACCGGCGACGCCTACAAGTTCGAGATCCGTGCAAGTGGCGGCCAGTTGCTGCCGCTGAAGTGCGACCCCTATGCGCGCGCCGCGCAGATGCGGCCCGACAACGCCAGCGTCGTCGCCGCACCGCTGCCGCCAGCGCGCGCGCTGCCGCCGGCACGAGCGGCGGCCAACTCGCGCCGCGCGCCGATCTCGATCTACGAAGTGCATCCGGGCTCGTGGCGGCGCCATCCGGATGGCCGCTTCCACAGTTGGGACGACCTCGCCGCGGCACTGCCGGCTTACGCCGCCGACCTCGGCTTCACGCATATCGAGCTGATGCCGGTCAGCGAACACCCGTTTGACGGCAGTTGGGGTTACCAGACCTTGGGCCTGTACGCGCCAAGTTCGCGCTTCGGCGCGCCTGAAGGTTTTGCGCGTTTTGTCAAAGCCTGCCACGACCAGGGCCTGGGCCTGCTGCTCGACTGGGTGCCGGCGCACTTTCCGTCCGACGCGTTTGGCCTGGCGCAGTTCGACGGCACCGCGCTCTTCGAATACGCCGACCCCAAAGAAGGTTTCCACCGCGACTGGAATACGCTGATCTACAACTTCGGCCGCCACGAAGTGCGCAACTTCCTCGTCGGCAGCGCGCTGTACTGGATCGAGCGCCAGGGGGTCGACGGCCTGCGTGTCGATGCCGTCGCGTCGATGCTCTACCGCGACTATTCGCGCGACGCCGGGCAGTGGATTCCCAACGTGCACGGCGGGCGCGAAAACCTCGAAGCCATCGCGCTGCTCAAACGCACCAACGAAGTCGTCGGTACTGAATGCCCGGGGGCGATGACGGTGGCCGAAGAGTCGACCGCCTTCCCCGGTGTCAGCGCACCGACCTACGCCGGCGGCCTGGGTTTCCACTTCAAATGGAATATGGGTTGGATGAACGACACCCTGCGCTACATGGCCGAGGATCCGATCAACCGGCGCTGGCATCACGACACGATGAGCTTCGGCCTGGTCTACGCTTTCAGCGAAAACTTCGTGTTGCCCTTGAGCCATGACGAAGTGGTGCATGGCAAGGGGTCGATCCTGGGCCGCATGCCCGGCGACGAATGGCAGCGTTTTGCCAACCTGCGTGCGTACTACGGCTTCATGTGGGGCCACCCCGGCAAGAAGCTGCTTTTCATGGGCCAGGAGTTTGCGCAAGGCAGCGAGTGGAACCACGACGAAGAGCTGCCCTGGTGGTTGCTCCAGCATGCCAACCACGAAGGTGCACAACGCCTGGTGCGTGACTTGAACCGGCTCTATCGCGACACCCCCGCGTTGCACCAGCTCGATTGTGAAAGCCATGGCTTCGAGTGGATCGATTCGCAGGACCGCGAAGCGTCGGTGTTCTCGTGGTTGCGCCGCGACGACGCCGGCGGCATGGTCATCGTCGTCGCCAACATGACGCCGGTGCCACGTGAAGGCTTTTGCCTCGGTGTGCCGGACCGGGCAAGTTCGGGAGCAAGTGCGGGTGCGGGTTTGGGTTTGGGAGCCTGGCGCGAAGCGCTGAATACCGACTCGGCGCTTTACGGCGGCAGCAATGTCGGCAATGGCGCCGGGCCGATGGTGGTGCAGCCGCAGGCCGCGCATGGCCGCGCGCAGTCGATCACGCTGACCCTGCCACCGTTGGCAACGCTCTTCCTGGTACCGGCTTGAGCCGCTGATGTTGACCCCGCGTGTTGACCGCATGTTGACCGCATTTCCAGCGGCGCTGCAAGTTGGTCGCACTGCGCCGATGGGCGCGCTCGCCCGCGACGGCGGCGTCAACTTTGCCGTCTTCTCGCAGCATGCGACGAGCATCCAGCCGTGCATCTTCGGCACTGCGAGCAGCTTGCAGTCAGCATCCGGCATCGTCTACACCGAAGCCTCGCCGTTCAAGATCCCGGCCCGCGCCGTCCAGGTGCTGCGCGGCATCACC
>JAYUSP010000127.1:0-2516 GCA_043755615.1 Betaproteobacteria bacterium | reverse complement strand
TGCGTCGGCCTGGGGCCTGGATGTGCCCTTCGTGCACGCCCTTGGCGTGCGTCGCGACCACCTGTTTAGTGCGATCGCCAGAAAGTGGAAATTGTCTGACGCCTTGAGCCAGGTTGCCAGCGAGGTCGCGCAGACCGGTCTGGCCGCGGCAGCGTCGCCCCAGGGCCGGCTGCTGTTTGTCGCCGACCATCTGGCGTCCCGGCTTTGTGCTGCTGGCGGCGCGGGCGCCAGTGGCAGTGACAGTGACAGCGATAGGCGCGCTGGCGGCGCCGCCGCGCCGCTGCTGGCCACGCTCGGTGCCTCGGCCCGCGACTGCTATCGAGCGCTGGCCGCGCCAGCAGCGCCGGTCGCCGCGGCCGCAGCGTGAAGCTGCTGCATCGCGGCGGCAAAGGCCGTTGACCGGGCCGAGCGCAGGGCATGCTCAGCCGTTGCTGAGCCCATCGATGAACCCATCGCTGAACCCGCCACTGAACACGCGACGGAGCCAGCGCCGGCGAACACCCGCCGGCCGGCGACCCAGACCTCGCTGAAGGCCGGCGCATCGGTGGCGAACACCAGGCCGTCCAAGGTGTGTGACGCCGGCAAGCCGAGCAGCCCGGGCGCAGCCGCATCGACAACCAGCAGGTCGGCGCGAGCACCCGGCATGAACCCCCAACGATCGAAACCAGCGGCAGCCGCGCCCCCGGCCAGCGTGCGGCCGAAGAGGCGCGCCGCGGTGGCGTCGATGCCCAGATCGGGTCGCGCGGCGACATTGCGCTGGCGCAGGACCAGGCGCTGACCGTAGTCGAGCCAGCGCAGTTCTTCGGCGATGCTGCGGCTCATCTGGCTGTCCGAGCCGATCGACAGCGGCGTGGCGCTGGCCAGCCAGCGCGGCAGGTCACACAGGCCATCGCCGAGGTTGGCCTCGGTGCTCGGGCAGAGCACCACGCCGGCGCCGCTGGCCGCGACCGCGTCGATCTCTGCCGGCAGCGCGTGGGTCGCGTGCACGAGCTGCCAGCGGGCGTCCAGCGCCAGTTCGCGCGCCAGCCATTCGATCGGGCGTGCGCCGGTGGCGGCGATGCAGTCGTCAACCTCGCCAGTCTGCTCAGCGATGTGGATGTGGATCGGTCCGGCGTCGCCGTCGAGCCGCCGCAGCAGCGCCTTGATCGACGCCGGCGCGGCAGCGCGCAGCGAGTGGATCGCGGCGCCGGCATTGACGTGCGGCAGGCGCAGCGCCCTGATGCCGTCGCGCATCGCCAGCACGCGGTCGACGGTGGTTGCAAAACGCCGCTGGTCGGGGCGCAGCCGTGATTGCGCTGGCGCGAAGCCGGCCCTTTCGTACAGCACCGGCAACAGCGTCAACCCGATGCCGGTATCGACTGCCGCCTGCACCAGCGCGCGGCTCATTTCGAGTGGGTCGGCGTAGGCGCTGCCGTCGGTGTCGTGGTGCAGGTAGTGAAACTCGCAGACCTGGGTGTAGCCGCCAGCGAGCAGCTCGGTGTAGAGCTGGGTGGCCACCGCGCGCAAGGTGGCGGCGTCGATGCGCAAGGCGACGCCGTACATGCGATCGCGCCAGGACCAGAAGTCGTCCTGCTCGGCGCTGCGCCGCTCGGCCAGGCCGACAAAAGCGCGCTGGAAAGCATGGCTGTGGGCGTTGACCAGGCCCGGCAGCGCGGGGCCGCCGAGCAGCGTTGAGTCGGCGGGCGCCGCTTGCTCGGGTGTGATCGACAGCCAATGGCCGTCAGTGCCAGCACGCAGCAGCACGGACTCGCGCCAGCGGCCGCCGACCCAGGCTTGTGGCGCCCAGAAGGTCGAGGCGGTCATCGCTGTCGGTGCTGTCGGTGCCGTCGGTGTTGTGTGCGCTGTCGGTGCTGTCGGTGCTGTCATTCCGGCCGCCAGTCGATCATCACCCTCACCAGCGCGCGCAGCAGCGGCGTGACCTGTGCGGCGCGCTCCGCGCTCCAGCGGTAAGGCTTTGATTCGTCCATGTATGCCCGCCAGCACATCTCCAACTGCACCGCATGCAGACCCCGTTGCGGCCGACCGAAGTGGCGCGTGATATGGCCGCCCTTGAAGCGGCCGTCGGTGACATGGCTGTAGGTCTGCTGCGCAGCGAAGACGCCGGAAAGTGCGTCACGCAGCGCCGGCGCGCAACTGCTGCCGTCGACAGTGCCCAGGTTCATGTGCGGCAGCGTGCCTTCAAACAGCCAGGGCAGCTCGCTCTTGATGCTGTGCGCGTCGAAGAGCACGGCGTGGCCATGCGCGGCATGCAGGCGATCGAGCTCGGTTTGCAGCGCGTTGTGATACGGCTGCCAGTAGGTCGTAATGCGCCGCTGGATCTCGGCGGCATCCGGCGCGGCGCCTTCGTGATACAGCGCGTCGCCGGTAAAAAACCGCGTCGGACAAAGCTCGGTATTGTTCCGCCCCGGGTACATCGGCTGGTTGTCGCTGTTGCGGTTGAGGTCGATCAGGTAGCGGCTGCACGCCGGCACGATCAGGCTCGCGCCCAGTTCGGCAGCGAAGGCGTAGAGGCGGTC
>JAYUSP010000126.1:0-2517 GCA_043755615.1 Betaproteobacteria bacterium | reverse complement strand
CGAAGCGCCTCTCGAAGCGCCGGTCGAAGTCGCACTCGTGTCGATGGGCAACCCGCATGCGGTGCAGCTGGTCGCCGATGTCGACGCCGCGCAGGTCGGCGACATCGGCCCGCGGGTCGAGATGCATCCGCGGTTTGCGCGGCAGGTGAATGCCGGTTTCATGCAGGTCGTCAGCCGCAGCCGAATTCGCCTGCGGGTCCACGAGCGCGGTGCAGGTGAAACGTTAGCCTGTGGCACCGGGGCCTGCGCCGCGGTCGCCGCTGGCATCCAGCTGGGCTGGCTCGACACCCATGTCGACGTGCAGACCCGCGGTGGCCTGCTGACCATCGATTGGGCCGGCGGCGACAGCGCGGTGCTGATGACCGGCCCGGCAGCCACGGTTTTTGAAGGGGAGATCGAACTTTGACCACAAGCGCAACCGGCGGCACCGGCGGGGTGAATGCCGGCACCCAGGGGGGGGTGCAGGGCATCACCGAAAACGACATCGCCAACTACCTGGCCAATACGCCCGGGTTTTTCGAGCGCCACGCCGAATTGCTCGGCGCGATTCAGCTCACCAGCCCGCATGGCCTGCGCGCGGTGTCGCTGCAGGAGCGCCAGATGGAGATGCTGCGCGAGCGCATCAAAGGCCTGGAGCTCAAGCTCATCGAGATGCTCCGCCACGGCCAGGAAAATGTCGCCATCGCCGACCGGCTGCACCGCTGCATCCGCGCGATGCTGCTGACGGCCGACGCCGAACAACTGCCGACGGTGATGCTCAACGAGCTGCAACACCAGTTCCTGATTCCGCAGGCTGCGATCCGGGTCTGGGGCACCGCGCGCCAGCATCCCGGGCAGACGTTTGCGCAGGCGGTCAGCGACGATGTGCGCAGTTTTGCAGCCAGCCTGGCGCTGCCTTATTGCGGCTTGAACGCCGGCTTTGAAGCGGCGGGCTGGCTCGACGATTCGGCCAGCGTGCTGTCGCTGGCGATGATCCCCTTGCGCCACAGCAGCGACGATGCCTTCGGCCTGCTCGTGCTCGGCTCGCCCGACGCGACGCGGTACAGCGCCGACATGGGCACCGAATTCCTGCAGCGCATCGGCGAGATCGCCAGCGCCGGCCTGTCGCGGCTGCGGCCCGCCTGAAAGCCGCCAGGCCACCGATGATGGCCGCCGGCGACGTCGCCACCAACCCCATATCCGACGCGGGCATCGACGCCTACTTGCAGCATCTGGTCGTCGAGCGCCGGCTCGCACCGCGCAGCGTGCACATGATTCGGTCGGCGCTCGCCCGGCTCTCGGCCAGCGCGGCGGCGGCCGGTTTGGCGCTGCGCGAATTGCAGCCGCAGCATATCCGCCGCTATGCCGCCCGGTTGCGCGACGGCAAGCTCGCGCCGCGCAGCATCGCCATCGTGTTGTCGGCCTGGCGCGGCCTGTACCGCTGGTGGGGCCGCCAGGGCCAGGTGGCGCTGAATCCGGTCGACGGCGTGCGTGCGCCCAAAGCGCCCAAGCCGCTGCCCAAGGCCTTGTCGGTGGAGCAGGCGGTGGCGCTGGCGGCGCATGGTGGCAAGCCGATCGCGGGCGATCGCGCAGACAGCAAACTCGACCTTGCATTGCGCGCCCGCGACCATTGCATCGTCGAGCTGCTCTACGGCGGCGGGCTGCGTGTCGGTGAATTGGTCGGCCTGGATATGCGCGCTGGCGCCGCCGGCTGGATCGACGATGCCGACGCCACCGCACACCTGCTCGGCAAGGGTTCGAAGCGGCGCAGCGTGCCGCTCGGCGCGCCCGCGCTGCAAGCCTTGTGCGCCTGGCGGGAGGCCCGCGCCGGGTTGGCAAAAGCGGATGAGCCGGCGCTGCTGGTGAGCCGGCGCGGCACGCGCCTGAGCGCGAGCCAGGTGCGCATGCGGCTGAAGTTGATGGCGCTCGAAGCCGGGCTGCCGACCCATGTGCACCCGCATATGCTGCGCCACAGTTTTGCCAGCCACCTGCTGCAATCCAGCGGCGACCTGCGGGCGGTGCAGGAGCTGCTCGGCCACGCGCACATCTCGACGACGCAGGTCTACACGAAGCTCGATTTCCAGCACCTGGCCAAGGTCTACGACGCTGCACATCCGCGCGCGAAGCGGGCCGAAAAGCCGTGAAGTCGATCCGCCTGCGCCCGGGCAAGGAGCGCTCAGCTCTGCGCCGCCATCCCTGGGTATTCGAAGGCAGCATTCACAGCGGCAAGGCCGACCCCGGCGAGACGGTGCGTGTCGACTCGAGCGACGGCAGCTTTCTCGCCTGGGGCGCCTACAGCCCGAGCTCGATGATCCGCGTGCGCGCCTGGAGCTTCGATGTCGACGAACGCATCGATGCGAAGTTCATTGCCAGCCGCATCCAGCGCGCGGCGGCGTATCGCGCGCGCTTGGCGCCGGCGAGCAACGGCGTGCGACTGGTGCACGGCGAAGCAGACGGCCTGCCGGGCCTCATCGTCGATCGTTATGCCGAGACCCTGGTCGTGCAGTTTTTGTGGGCCGGTGTCGAACGCTGGAAAGA
>JAYUSP010000125.1:0-2522 GCA_043755615.1 Betaproteobacteria bacterium | reverse complement strand
CCCGCGAACTCGATTGAATCTGATCGTTCGGTGTCGCACAGAACGCGTTGAGCGGCTGACCTAAGGTCTGGGCCGGAACCCGATCGCACGAGCGACGTATCCGCATCGTCCGCCCGGCATCGCGAGCTTCGAGATGCGGGTCGGCAAGCTCCATCCACCTTGTTCGAAAGCTGCCCATGAAACCATTTCCCTTTGCCCCTACACGCTTGAGCCGGGCCGCCGGTTCGCTGGCTTTTAGCCTGGCTGCCGCGCTGGTCGTCGTGCCCGTCGCGTTGGCTTCGAGCCACCGCGAGGCGCCGTACATCGCCGGCTCGCCCAAGCTCGATGCCACCGACCTCTACATGTTCCGCAGCTACGAGACCGGCCGCCAGAACTTCGTCACCATCCTGGCCAACTACATGCCTTTTCAGGATCCGCAGGGCGGGCCGAACTTCCACATGTTCAGCCCCGAAGGCCTGTATGAAATCCACATCGACAACAACGGCGATGCGGTCGAGGACATCACCTTCCAGTTCCGCTTCACAAACACGTCCAAGGCCACCGCACTCACCGTCGGAACAAAGTCGGTGAAGATTCCATTGATCAACAGCGGCGTCATCAGCGGTGTCAATCCGGCGGCGTTGAACGTGCGCGAGACCTTCACGATCGATGTCGTTCGAGCCGGCCGGCGCACCGCCCGCAGCAGCGTGACCAACTCGGCCGGCGGCGGCGCCGTGTTCGACAAGCCGGTCGACAACATCGGCGACAAATCCTTCGGCAGTGCCAGCGGCTACGCGACCTACGCCAACCAGCATGTCTACGACGTCGTGATCCCCGGCTGCAGCACGCCCGGCCGGGTCTTTGTCGGCCAGCGCAAGGAGCCGTTTCACATCGCCGTGGGCCGATCCTTCGACCTCTTCAACCTGAACCCGCTGGGTGTCGAAGTCGGCGGCAACAACAACGACCTCGAGGGCAAGAATGTCAGCACGCTGGCGATGGAGTTGCCGGCGAGTTGCCTGACCGCGGGCACCGATCCGGTCATCGGCGCGTTCACCACCGCGAGCCTGCGCCAGGGCCGGTTGCTCAATGGCGCACCGGCCACCGGCCTGGGCAAGGTCACCCGCAGTGGCGGCGCCTGGACCCAGGTCTCGCGCCTGGGCATGCCGCTGGTCAACGAGCTGATCATCGGCATCGATGACAAGGACAAGTTCAACGCCTCCAAGCCGAAGGACGATGCCGCCAACTTCTCCGACTACGTCACCAACCCGGTGCTGCCGGCACTGATCCAGACCTTGTTCCCGGCGGCGCTGGCACCGACCAACTTCCCGCGCACCGACCTCGTCACCGCGTTCCTCAAGGGCATCAGCGGCGTGAACCAGCCGGCGACGGTGGTGGCCGCCGAAATGCTGCGGCTGAACACCGGGATCGCGGTCACTCCGGCCGCTACGCAGAATCCGCTGGGCGTGGCCGCCGGTGACAACGCCGGCTTCCCCAACGGCCGCCGCCCGGCCGACGACGTGGTGGACCTGTCACTGCGGGTGGCGATGGGTGCGCTGTGCGTGCTCACCGGTGCTTCCGATACGCTCAAGGTCGGCTGCAAGCCCGCCGACGCGCCGGCCGGCGGCCTGGCGCTGACCGACGGGGTGCGCAAGACCGCGGCGAACTACGGCGTCACGTTCCCGTACCTGACGACGCCGTTGCCCGGCAACCTGAACCCGACCGCTGCCGCCGGCACGGTCTACCCGTGAGGTCGTGATGATGACAAACCGAAAACTGCTGGCCGTGACCGGCCTCATCGTGGCGCTGTCGCTGGCGGGTTGCTGGGACGACGACGACGACGTGCAGGTGCCCACAAGCACCGAAGTGCCCGACAGCGCCGGCGTCGGCACCGCCGCCTTCGTCGCCTACTTGCTCACCTTGAGCACCAGTGACGAGTCATCGGAGCCCTTGACCATCAAGGACACCTTTGCTGTCCCTGATGACGAGAGCGCCGAGCCGACGCCGCTGGTGTAACCCCCCCCCCGGGGGCGCGCGGAACCGCGCGCCCCCCCTGAAGGGCCTGACCGAGGAGCGGCCGAAGTTTTTCGCCGCCAAGGGCATCCCGCAGTCGACCTCGATCGAATACGAAGACGCGCCGCACGGCCTGTTTGCCCTGCACTAGGCGCGGCTGACGAAGGACTTGCTGACCTTCCTGCGCGACTGACAGCCACCGCCCCGGGCATGAAGTGTGGTTCAATGGATGCTCCAATTGGATTCCATGTGGATGGCATGAAGATCAGCAGACGTGCCCTCGAACCCCGACCACGGGCCGGCGAGACCGAGAAGATGACGGTCAACGTGGGCGTCGTCGATCTCGGCCAGGTCGACCTGCTGGTGCAGGAAGGTTTTTATTCGAACCGCTCGGATCTCATCCGAACCGCGCTGCGCAACCAGCTCGCGCTGCACGCCGACACCGTCAGGCAGACCGTGCTGCGTCGAACGCTCACCGTCGGTCTGCAGCACTTCAGCCGCGCCGACCTCGAGCGGGCGGTGGCGGCGCACCA
>JAYUSP010000124.1:0-2533 GCA_043755615.1 Betaproteobacteria bacterium | reverse complement strand
AACGTTAGCTATCTCGCAGACCAGACCAATGGCGAGCTGGTCTCGACGGCGTGGCTGCCCGATGCGGACTGGTCCGACACCAGCTGGTTGCCGTTGACAGGGGCCGCAGGCGCAGCCGGCGCGGCGGGGTCGATCGCTGCCGACGCGCACCGGTTTGTGGTGCCCTATCCGGCCTCGCTGTTGAAGCTGATGGTCGCGGTGGGCGTCGGCATCGGCGTCGATGCCGGTGTCGTGTCTTACGCCGATGCCTGGGCGCATGCCGGCCGCACCCGGCCGGTGGCCGACTGGTGTGAAGACATGATTACCATCAGCTGCAACGATTCGACCTCGGCGATGGTCGCGTTGTTGCACCGGCGGCGCCTGCTCGGCGCCGACCGCAATGTGCTGCACGCGCGTTTCGGTGCGCTGGGCCTGCACTTGCTGCGCATCGACCACACGCAGCCCGACGGCGGCTGGGGCAATGCCGCTGGTGCCGGTGTCGGCCAGATCCACATGAGCGCCTGGGACACCGCGCGCCTGCTCTGGCTGCTCGACCCCGACGCCCCGCCGGCGCGCTGGCCCGGCGCACAGCCGATCCTGAGCGCCGCCGCGCGCGACCCGCTGCTGGGCTGGCTGCGCGACCAGGCGCTGCACGAAATCCTGTCGTCGACGGTGCTCGCCGGCGTGCCGGGTTGGGTCGCCGGCATGCCGGCGCAACTGCCCGCGCGCTGGATCGACACGCAGGGGGCGGCGCCGGTCGGCGAGCACCTGTTCCCGCCTGACGTGCGGCCGGCTAACGCGCTGGCGCAGGTGCAGTTCTGGCACAAGACCGGCACCACGGAAAACTACGCTTCTGACGCCGGCATCGTGCATGGCATCGCGCCGCACCAGCGCCACTACATCGTGGCGCTGCTCACCAGCCTGGGCAGCCGCTATGCACCCGACCCGCATTGCGCGACGACCTGGCGCCTGGCCGCGCTGGGCGCGGCGATCGACCGGCTGATGGCGCGCTGGCTGGAGCCGTCGCCGTGACCGCCGGGCCGGCGGGCCCGCCGCCGCGGCCCTGGCGTGCGCTGCGCGACGGTGCGCTGGTCGGCGTCGTCGCGCCGGCCGGCCCGGTGGATGCCGAACGGCTGGCCCCCGTCGAGCCGCTGTTCACGCGCTTCGGGCTGCGCGCGCGGCTGTACCCGGGTTGCTTCGCGCGCGGCGCCTATCTCGCCGGGCCGGACGAGATGCGCCTGGCCGACCTGCATGCGGCATTTTCCGACCCACATGTCGACGCGGTGTTCTGCCTGCGCGGCGGTTATGGCAGCGCCCGCCTGCTCGACCGCATCGATGTGAACCTGCTGCGCACGCACGACAAACCTTTTCTCGGCTACAGCGACATCACCGCGCTGCATGCGCTGCGCTGCAACGTCGGCCTGGCCGGGCTGCACGCGCCGATGCCGGCGTCCGACCTCGTGCTGCCGGGCCACGAAGCCGATGCAAAAGCGTTGTTCGACCTGTTGCGCGGCGGCTGGCGCGCGGGTGCGGTGATGACGCCAGTGCTGGCGCCAGCGATTGCGGCAGCGATTGCGCCAGTCATTGCGCCAGCGATGGCCGCTGGTGGGGTCATGCTGCCCGGTGTCGCCGAAGGGCGGCTGATCGGCGGCAACCTGAGCCTGGTGGCGTCGCTGCTCGGCACGCGGTTTGCGTTTCCGGTGGCCGGCTCGATCCTTTTTCTCGAAGATGTCAACGAAGAGCCGTACCGCGTCGACCGCCTGCTCGCGCAGTTGCGGCTGGCCGGGGTGCTGGACGCGGTGAGAGGCTTTGTGATCGGGTCCTTTTCTCAGGAAAATGTGGCTTTGCCACTTTCCTTGATCCCCTTGGGGGACGGCCGGCATCGGCCGGCCTTGGGGCTCGTTGACCAGGCATCACCACGAGCGGTGCTCGACGAATACCTGCTGCCGTTGGGCAAGCCGATCCTCGGCGGCTGGCCGGCAGGGCACTGCACGCCCAACCTCGCGCTGCCGATCGGCGCGCAGGTGCGCATCGACGCCGGCCGCGGCACGCTGACGCTGCTGCAAGACCTGTTGCTTGCGTAGACTGCCGGCATGCCAGCAACCCAGCCCACCCGCGGCCTCACCGGCCGCCTCACCCGCCGCCTCACCCGCCGCCTCACCCGACATCTGCGATCACACCGTTTCGACGGCCTCGAAGCCGGCCCGCGGCTGATCGTCACCGGTGCGGTGCATGGCAATGAAACCTGCGGCACCCAGGGCATCGAGCGCTTGCTCGGTGAATTGCAGCGCGGCGATATCGAGATCGTGCGTGGCACGGTGACGCTGGTGCCGGTGTGCAACCCGCTGGCTTACGCAAACGGCAAGCGCAGCGGCGAGCGCAACCTGAACCGGCGCCTGCAGCCGACAGCGACACCGACACTGACAGCGACAGCGACAGCGACTGCGACAGCGACTGCGACAGCGACGCCGACGCCGACGCAGTACGAAGACCGGATCGCGAATGTGCTGTGCCCCTTGCTCGCCGCGCACGATGTGCTGCTCGACCTGCATTC
>JAYUSP010000123.1:0-2534 GCA_043755615.1 Betaproteobacteria bacterium | reverse complement strand
TATAGGGCACCGAACTTGCGAATACCGGCGCCGGCGCGCGATGGATCTCGGAGAAACTGTAGACGCGGCCGCGTCCGGATGCCAGCTTCCAACCCAGTGTGTCGCTGCCGCAGGTAGTGCAGACAATCCGCTTCGGATGAAACGCGGAGTTGCAAGCCACACACCATTTGAGCCGCAATTCGCGCTTCTCAATACCAGCCCAGTAACCGGCGGTCTCCGGCGACGGCTGGTAGAGGCCGATGAAGTTGTCGCCGGCGGTCAGCGGCACCCCCTGCGACCAGTCGGGCGCGGATTGCGGATCGGCATTCATTGCGTCGGCTCCTTCGAAACGATCACCACCGAATGACAGGCCATCGGCCCGCCATGGCCATGCACCAGCCCGATGCTGGCGTTGCGGACCTGACGTCCTTCGGCACGACCCCAGAGTTGATCGATGGTCTCATGCAGGTTGTACAAACCCTGTGCCACTTGCCCGAACGACAGGTAACCACCCATGGTGTTGAACGGCAGCCCGCCGTTGTAATCGATGCCGCCACTCTCGACAAAGGCACCGCCCTCGCCGGGCGCGCAAAAGCCGAGTTCCTCAAGCATCATCAGGTTGGCGAATGAGAACGGCGCCGAACTCTGCACGACATCCATGTCGCGCGGCTTGAGGCCGGCCATCGCGTACGCCTGGCGTGCGGCAACCTGGGCGCCGGTGCGGATCAGATCGGGGCCGGCTTCCAGCGGCGCGTAGCCCCAGCCGCCCATACGCTCGCCCACCCACTCGTGGGTGCTGCACTGGCCGAACCCGGCCAGAAGCGTCGGCCGCTCGTGGCGCGCCCGCGCCAGGTCACTGCGCGTCAGCACCATCGCGGTGGCGATGCCGCCGGGGTACCACACCGCGCAGTCGAGCATGCGCAGCGGCGTGGCGACCATGCGCGAGGCCAGCACGTCGGCGACCGTGATCGGACCCTTGTGACGCATCGCCGCGTAGGGATGGTCAAGCGCCCAGCGGCGGTTTTCGACCGCGACGCGGGCCGACATCGCCGCTGTGATGCCGTATTGGTGCATGTAGCGGCAAGCGAACTGCGCATACAGGGACGGCGTCGACACACCATAGGGCGCCTCGAATTGCAGATCGCCTTCCCAGGCGGCATTCGAGCCGACCTGGTCCATCCAGATGCCGCTGGCTTCATTGGTCACGCACAACGCATAGTCGATGACGCCGGCATCGAGCGCCAGGGCTGCCAGCTGCAGCGTGCCCAGCGCACCGCCACCGTGCGCGGTGACCTCCGAATTGAAGGTCGGGCCGATTTTCAGTTCGTTCAGCAGCGCCTGGTTGTATTGCAACACCATGTAGGCCTGCGGCGTGCGCCCGGTGAACAGTGCGCCGACATCCTTGCGGGCGATGCCGGCATGGCGCAGCGCCTGCACTGCCGCGACGGCGCCCAGTTGCAGTGGTGTCTTGCGCTCGCCGTCGCCCTTGTGTGCCATTGCACGGCCGATGCCGACGATCGCGGTGCTGCATCCCAGTCTGCTTGCCATCGTGCGTCCCTTGGCTGAAAACCCGTGTAGTCCGCTGGCCGGGTTAATCAGCCTTAGCGCCGGACAATTCGACCAGCTTGCGAAAGCGTTCGATCTCCGAGCGCGTGAAACGGCCCAGTTCGTCCGGTGCTGCCAGGTAGACATCAGTCCCGCCGGCTGCGAGTCTGCGCACGATCTCCGGATCGGTCAGGGTGCGTTCGAAAGCTGCATACAACGTATCGACTACCGGGCGCGGCGTACCCGCCGGCGCATAGACCGCGAACCACGCCGAGATCACGAAGCCTGGAAATCCCGACTCGACCATGGTCGGCGTTTGCGGCAGGTAGGTCGAACGCTGCGGCCCGGCGGTGGCCAGCACGGTGAGCTTGCCGGCCTGGATCTGTGATTGCAGGGCAATGTATGGGTAGAACATCATGCTGACTTCGCCGCTGACCAGGTCGGTCAGCGCCTGCGCGCCGCTCTTGTACGGCACATGCGCGATCTTCAGGCCAGTCTCGGCGTTGAGCAACTCGGCTGTCAGATGCGCCGAGGTACCGCTGCCGGTGGAGGCGAAATTGAGCTTGCCTTTGCGCGCGTTGGCGTAAGCGATGAATTCGGCCACCGTTTTCACCGGCACCGCCGCATTGGTCACCAGGATCATCGCCTGTGCGCCAAGCCGCGCCACTGGTGTGAAGTTGGCGATCGGATCGTAAGGCAGCTTGCTGTACAGGCTCTTGTTGATGGCGTGGGTCTGGCCACCGCCGAGCGTCAATGTATAGCCATCAGGGGGCGCCTTGGCGACGATTTCGGTGCCGATGATGCCGCCGCCGCCGGGCCGGTTGTCGACCACCACCGGTTGGCCAAGCAGTTCCGCCAGTCTGGGCGTGATCTGGCGCGCGAAAATGTCGGTTGCCGTTGCCGCGCCCTGCGGCACGACCAGGCGGATCGCGCGGTCCGGAAAGGTCTGCGCCGATGCGCTGGCTGCGCATGCGAAGAACGAAACTCCAATGACACAAGCGCCGCGCCAT
>JAYUSP010000122.1:0-2547 GCA_043755615.1 Betaproteobacteria bacterium | reverse complement strand
GGAGTGGGCGGCCTATTCATCGCCTGCCTCCGCTTGTGACATGTAGGCCTCGAACCGCCCCGCGGCCAGCGCCATCAGTTCCGGCACCGCCGAGAGGTACCAGTAGGTGTTGGTGACCATCGCATGCCCGATGTAGGTCGACAGCGACAGCATGGCCTGATCGATGTCCACGCCTTGGGCGTGCCACTGCACGATGCGGCGAGCGACCGTCTGGCACTGGCGGAACAGCGCACTGTGAAGTCGAGGCGCAAGGCCGAGGTGGTGGCCATCCTCGACTTCGACGACATCCCCGCCGCAGCGGCGGCGGGCCTGGTTTACTCGTACTGGCCGGTGACGCCGCTTCGGTCCTCGCCAGCCGTGCCGGCATCGATGGCACGCTGCAGCGCGGGCGCCAGCCGCGCGTCGAGCTGCTGCAGCCGCTGCAGATCGGCGCGCGCGCGCATCAGGTTGCCCTGCTGCACAAACAGCATGCCGCGGTAGGCGTACGCCTGCGCCAGCGTCGGCTTCAACGCGATCGCGCGGTCGTAATGGGCCAGCGACGCGGTGAAGTTCTGCGGCCCCTGCATGCGCAGCACGTAGGCCAGGTTGTTGTGCGCCTCGGCGAAGGTCTCGACGAGCGCAAGGGCCTGCTCGAACAAGGCCTGCGCGTCGGCGTGACGGCGCGCCAGCAGCGCCGCGACACCGTCGTTGTAGAGGCGCGTCGCCCGCTCCCGCACGCCGCCGCTCGGCACCGGCAGCGGGTCGTTCTCGACCGCGGCGGCGGGGAGCATCACAAGCGCCGCCAGCGCGCCCGCCGCGCGGCGCCGCGACACCCTCATCGCACGACCGACTGCCGGGCGAGCTGCACACCCGGCAGGGCGGCGTCGGCCTGGGCAGTCTGCTGGCCGAGCTTGTCGGTCAGATCGCGTGCCCGCGCGGCGTCGCCCGCGCGTTCGGCGGCGATGGCCGCGCCAGCGGTGGCGCGCAGCCGGTTCGGTTCCTTCTTTAGCACGGCCTCGAATTCACGCAGCGCGCTGGCCGGATCGCCACGTTCGAGCAGGGCGGTGGCCAGCACCTCTCGTGCCGGCAGCAGCGGGCCCGGCGTGATGGCGTGTTTCTCGCTCGCGTCCTCGCGGTCGGCCGCCTGACGCAGCGCGGCGATGCCGGCGTCCGCCTGGCCGGCGCGGAACGTGGCGAAACCGCGCACCACGTCGATCTGGATACCGATCTGATCGGCCCAGTAGCCGATCTTCAGCTCGGTGGCCCGGTCGCGCAGCCGCTGCAGCCGGGCGAGTTCGGCAGCGACGGCCGCGGCGTCCGTCACGCCCGCAGCGCCGAGCCCGCGTGCATAGGCATTGCTGGCTTCGGCCTGCGGGTACTTGGCCCAGGGGTAGGCATCGGCGGCGGGGGCGAGCGGCAGCCTGGCCGCGGCCGACCAGTCGCCACGCTCAAGCGCCAGCCGCGCCGGGATCGCGGCATAGGCATACGCGGCGGCGATGTGGTCGGTACTCTTGGCGGTGCCGAAGGCACTCTCGCGCACCTTCTGCGCCGCGCGGTCCTGCCCGAGCTGCAGGTGCGCGTAGACCATGTAGTCGTAGGCGTGCATCATGTTCCAGCCCGACGTGGCATCGGCCTGGGCCGACAGCGCGTTGGCCGCGATCGAATCGTGCCAGGCGCCGACGCGCGTGAAGATGTGGGAGGGCATGTGCTGCGCATGCGAGGCCGCCGGCGCGATCTTCGCGTAGCGTTTTGCCGCGTCGAGGCCGCGTTGGGCGATCGGCGGGTAGTCGTAACTGTGGATCAGGTAATGCGCCACACCCGGGTGCTGGGGCTGCTTGGTGAAAACGGGCTCAAGAAGCGTCGCCGCGCGCAGCTGGTTGCCGTACTGCTTGTCGGCCGGATCGAAGTTGGCCGAGAGCACCAGCGCGTACAGGATCGTCGCCTCGCTGTCGTCGGCATGTTTCTTCGCCACGCCCTCGAGCGCAGTCTCAAACGCCTTGGCGCGGGTGCGGTGGTTCAGCTTGTCGGCGTCGGCGAAGAACGCCGCCAGAGCGTCGACATAGTCGCGCTCGCGCTCGGACTTCAGCCCCGCCTTGCGCGCCTGCTCAAGCAGCACCGGGCCCTCTGCCAGTGTGGCCGCCGACACGTTACCGGGCCAGCCGAAAGGGTTGTCCAGCGACGCAAGCGCACGCGCCCAGAACACCATGCCGCATGACGAGTCCTCCTTCAGCGCACGTTCGAGCGGTTCGCGCATCAGGTGCTGCGCAAAAGAGTGCTGGTAGGCCATCGCCAGGTCGAACTCGCGCTGCGCCGCAGCATTGCAGCCGACCTTGAAGTGCACGCTGCCGAGCTTGCCCGAGGCCGTGTCGCCGTCGTGCGCCCATCCATGACCAGCGGCCGCCAGGAGGGTGGCGGAGGCAAGCGCAAACATCGGTTTGATCTTCATTCGCAGTTCCTCTGGATGATTGTTGGACTTGCTCCCGTGCAACGCGGGAGGGCGATCATTAAGCGCTGTACCGCGCCTGGATGTCAATCCCGAAACTTGTTGAGGCCAGGTGCTGCGCTGGC
>JAYUSP010000121.1:0-7444 GCA_043755615.1 Betaproteobacteria bacterium | reverse complement strand
CGACGAGGTGGCAGCGGCCGCCGTGGAATTCGATCGCCGCGGTTTTTTGCGGGCTCGTGCTGCGCGGCATCACGGCGATGAACGGCAGGCCGAGCAGGCGCGCGAAATAGGCTTCGCTGATTGCGGTGGAGCCGCTCGAGGCCTCGACCACCGTCGAGCCGACATGCAGCCAGCCGTTGCACAGCGCGTGCAAAAACAAGCTGCGCGCCAGCCGGTGTTTGAGGCTGCCGGTGGGGTGGCTGGATTCGTCTTTCAGGTACAGATCGATACCGGCAAAGCCCGGCAGCCGCAGCGGGATCAGATGGGTGTCGCTACTGCGCTGAAAGTCGGCTTCGATGCGCCGGATGGCCTCGCGCACCCAGGCGCGGCGGTCGGCGCTGGCAAGTGCCGCAGCGGCGGCGTTCAGCGCCTCGCTCATGTGATCAACGCCCGCAGCCAATCGGGCATCGGCGCCGACTTGCGTGTCGCGCCATCGGTCCATACGGTCTTGCTGCCGCCTTCGGCGCAGACCAGCGCTGGCGCCTCGCTGCGCGCCAGCGTGATGTAGGTGTCGAAGCTCGACCGGCCCGGGTTGGCGACATAGTGCCTGGCCACGATGTCGCCGGGAAATTCGAGCTGGACAATGAAGTTGCAAAAGGCATTCACGATCACCGGGCCATCGCCGTTCGGGTTGGGCGGCGCGCCGATCTTGTAGAGCCAATCCAGACGCGCCACTTCAAGGTAGCGAAAATAGACCGTGTTGTTGACATGGCCCATCAGGTCGAGATCGCCCCAACGGATCGGGATCACGATCTGATTGACGAGTTTTTTGGCGGCGGGAAGGATGAATCGCATCGGGTCAGTCCAAGGTCATGGTGTGTCGATTCCAAGCTCACCGGCGATGCGCAGCACCAGCGCCTTCAACGTGTCGACCTCGGCGGCCAGCCGTGTCTGCTCGGCCTTCATCGCCGCGAGTTCGCCAGCGGTGACGCCGGAATCGAAGGGCGCGTCGGCGAAGGCCGCCGCGCCCGCGCTGCCGGCCGCGTTGCCAGTTGTGTTGCAAGTCGTGTTGCCGTTCGTATTGCAAGTGAGCACGCTGACCGCGCCACACAGCAGGTGCGCCCAGCGCGCCTCGCGCGAACCCGGCGCGCGCGGCAGCTTGACCACGCGCGGCGGCTCCTTGACGGCGAGCTCGTCGAGAAAACCTTCGACCGACGAGATATCGGCGAATCGATGCAGCCGCTCGCAGTTCAGGCGCAACTCGGCCGCGGTCTGCGGGCCGCGCAGCATCAGCACCGTGAGCAAGGCGACGGCCTGCGCGGGCACGCCGAGCACACGCCCCATGTTGTGTTCGAACTTCACAACCCGGCTGCTGCTGCCTTCGAAGACCAGGCTCAAGGCCTTGAGGCCGTCGACCGCGGTCATGACCTCGGCATCGCTGGCTTCGATCACCGGTGAGCGCGCCGTCTTCTGGTTGCAGCCGGCGGTGATCGCGTGCCGGGACAGCGGGTACGTGTCGGGCACCGTGTGCTGTTTTTCGACGAGCACGCCGAGGACACGCGCTTCGAGCGGGGTCAGGAGCCTCATGCGACCGCGCCCGATGATGCCGGCCGCACCGGCAACTCGACCACGAACAGGCTGCCGCGCTCGCGGCCAGCGGCGAGTTCGATGCGCCCGCCCATCGCGTCGACGATCTGCTTGCTGATCGCCAGCCCGAGCCCGGCACCGCGGCCGCTGCGCACGCCGGCGTCGCCTTGCGCATACGGTTCGAACAACTGCGCTCGTTCGGGCTCGGCGATGCCAGGCCCATCGTCCTCGACCTCAATGCGCAGCCACTGCGTTGCGGCATTCCAGCGGCACGCAAGGCGGACCCGGCCCTGCGCCGAAAACTTGATCGCATTGCCGCCCAGGTTCCAGACCACCTGCGCCAGCCGCGGCCCGTCGAAGTCCAGTGCGCAGCGCGCGTCGGCCGCCGGTGCGTCGAGCAGCAGACCCTTGCTCGCGGCCTGCAATGTCAGCGGCGCCAGCGTCTCCTGCCACCAGGCGCCCAGGGCCTGCGCCTTGGGCGTGATCGTGACGCCGGCCACCAGCGAGCGTTCGTGTTCGAGCGTCGTATCGAGCAGGGCGTGCAGCCCGTTGGCCGAACTCCTGATCGCTTCGAGCATCGGCGCCGCAAGCATGGTCGGTTTGGGCTGCAGCAGCAGATCCGCGCCCCCGGCGATGCCGCCGACCGTGCCGCGGATTTCGTGCGCCAGGTAGGCCAGAAAACGGGCCCGCGCCTCGGTCGCCTGCACCGCCTGCGCACGCTCGCTGGCAACCTGGACATGCGCTGCTTTCAGGCGGCGATTGGCAAGCGCGGTCAGCCACAGCAGCAAGAGCAGGCCCAGCCCGATCGGCACCGTCCAGCGCAGCACCTCGATCCAGCGCAGGCCGGGTTGCAGGCTGACAAACAGCCAGCGCTGGTTGAAGCCGGCGATCTCTGACGGCGACAGCGCCGCCAGGCCCTGCTCGAGCACGCGCGCCAGTTGCGGATCGCTGCGCGGCACGCCAAAAAAGAGCTCGCTGTCGGCATCGCGCAGCGCCCCGGTCAGGCGCAGCCGGCCCGAGAACTGCGCATCGATCATCCGGCTGACGACAACGCTGTTGCCTATCGCCGCGTCGACATCGCCGGCCGCGAGCGCCTCGAGCACTTCGAGCTGCGAGTCGTACTCCACCAGGCGCAGGCCCGGCTTGCGCAATTGCAGCCTCGGCAACAAAAAGTGCTCGCGCAGCAGGCCGACGCTGCCGGCCGGCATATCGTCGGGCTCGGGCCACAGGCGCGGGTCCTGGCTGCGCATGACCATCGCCGTCGGCACCGTCGAAAACGGGCCGACAAAATAGAAGTCGGCAGCGCGCTGCGCGGAGCGCGCCATGCCCACGATCACGTTGACCCGACCGCTGCGCGCGGCGTCATAGATCTCGGCGAAGGCGCCGCCGCTTTGATCGGTGATCCTGAGGCCGGTCTTGGCGGCCACGGCGCGCAGCACATCGGCACCCAGCCCCTCCATCGCACCCAGCGCCGCCGCCGAGGTGAACGGCGCGAAGCTGGCGTCGAAGCCGGCGCGGACCTGCCCGGCGCGCTCGACCCAGGCCCTCTCGGCCGTTGTCAGCTCCAATGCCTGTGCGGCAAGAACAGTGCTGCGCCCCTCGGGCAGCCAGCGCCGCGCGATGCGCGCGCGCTCAGCAGGGGTGACCGACGCGATCGCCTTGACCAGCACCGAGTGCAGCAGCGGCTGCGTCAGCACCACGCCGGGGCCGAAACTGCCGCGCGCAGCACCGGCCATGGGCCGGACATGCAGGTTGGCCATCAATTGCGATTCGATGATGTAGACCGACTCCTGCAGCGTCGACGGCGCCAGGTCGGCGCGCCCTTCGGCGACCGCGATCAGTGCCTCGCGCAAAGTCGGAAAGCGCACGACCTGCGCGAGCGGAAATTCGGCCCTCATCAGCTCGTCATTGACGCTGCCTTCGACGACCGCGACACGCCGGCCTTCGAAGTCGCGCGACGACGACAATTCGGTCGCATCACGCCGGGTGACGACGACAAAGTCCAGCGGTATCAGCTCGCCCGGCGACGACAGCAAACGCTCGCGCGACGACGACATCCTGATCAGCGGGGTCATGTCGGCGCGCCCGTCGCGCAACATCGCTGCGCCCTCGTCGATCGACGCCGCGTGCACATACCGCAGTTGCAGGCCGGTTCGCTGGGCGACCAGATCGAGCATCTCGATGGCGTAGCCCGAAGGCGGCGCGCCGGGCTTGGGCACCTGGTAGAACGGCACCACGCTCGGCATCAGCACCACCTTGACGGCCCCGTGGGCTGCAATCCAGTTGCGCTCGGCGTCGTTCAGATCCTGCGCCAGCGCCGGCTGCAACAGGGCCGCCAAAAACCAGGCCGCCAGAAACCAGGCCGCCAGGCCGCCGGCCAGCGATCGCAACTGCATCCGGGTCAGCGCCTGGATGCGCACCCGAACCAGCGCAACCCGAGGCGCCAAGTCAGACCCCGAAGCCGTCGTCGGCGGCGATCACCGCACCGTTCACGAAGTGGCTCTCGTTGGCACACAGCATCATCAGCACCGCGTCCAGATCCTGCGGCTTGCCGACGCGCTTGCGCGGCAGCATCTGCACCAGCTTCTGGCCGGCCTCGGTCTGCCAATGGTGGTGGTTGAGCTCGGTATCGATGTAGCCCGGGCACAAGGCGTTGACATTGATCGCGTAGCGGCCCCATTCGAGCGCCATGGCGCGGGTCATGTGCACCACCGCGGCCTTGCTCATCGCGTAGACGCCGATCTGGCTGAGCACCCTTAAGCCGGCCATCGAGGCGACGTTGACGATGCGCCCACCGGTATAGGTGCCTGGTGCCGCGCCTTTGGCCCGCGCGATCATGCGTTTGGCAACTTCCTGGGCAACAAAAAAAGCGCCGCGGGTATTGGTGCCCATGATGTAGTCGTAGTCGTCGGGGCTGACGTCGGTGAGCTTTTGTGTCGTGCTGACGCCGGAGTTGTTGACCAGGATGTCGATCGTGCCCATCTCGGTTTCGGCATGCGCCACCGCCGATTTGATGCTGTCGATATCGGTCACGTCGAGCTGCACAACATGCGCGTCGCCACCATCGGCCTCGAGTTCGGCGCGCAGGGTCTTGAGCCGCTCGATGCGGCGTGCGGCGAGCACGACCCCGGCGCCGGCCTGGCTCAAGGCCCGCGCGAACTGCGCGCCGAGGCCGCTGGACGCCCCAGTGACGAGGGCCACGCGCCCGGAAAGATCGATCGAATAAGCCATGGCGGCACCTTGGTTGGAGTCAGGTCGCACAAGCCGGCCGCACAGGCCGGCCGCAAGATCCAGCAATACACAGAATTCGCGCTGCAATAAACGCGCTGCAATAAAGATAGCACGCAGCGTGCCGCGCGCGTGGCTTCGATGGCGCGTGACGCGGCAGCCGCAACCCTGGCTGCGGCGCACCTAAAATCGCGGCCAACAAAGGACCGACGATGACAGCCGAAGAAATCCTGACCCAGCATGGCCCGCGCGAGGCGATGGACTACGACGTGGTGATCGTCGGCGCCGGCCCCGGCGGCCTGGCGGCAGCGATCCGCATCAAGCAGGTCAACCCCGGAATCTCGGTGGTGGTGCTTGAAAAAGGCTCCGAGCCCGGCGCGCACATCCTGTCGGGCGCGGTGATGGACCCGCGTGCGATGAACGAACTTTTCCCCGACTGGGGTGAGCGCGGCGCGCCGCTGCACCAGCCGGTGAGTGCCGACGAAGTGCTGTTCCTCAGCGCAACGGCGGCACAAAAGTCCCCCGGCTGGCTGGTTCCCGGCTGCCTGCACAACGAGGGCAACTACGTCATCAGCCTGGGCGCGGTGACGAAGTGGCTGGGCGAGCAAGCCGAGGCGCTGGGCGTGGAAATCTTCCCCGGCTTCACCGCCGCCGAAGTGCTCTATACCGACGACGGTGCGGTGCGTGGTGTTGCCACCGGCAACCTGGGTGTCGGCAAGGACGGCAAGCCGCACGGTGGCTTTCAGCTCGGCATGGAGCTGACCGCCAAATACACCGTCTTTGCCGAAGGTGCACGCGGCCATCTCGGCCGGCAGTTGATCAGCCGGTTCAAGCTCGACGTCGGCCGCGACCCGCAGAGTTATGCGCTCGGGGTCAAGGAGCTGTGGGAAGTCAGCCCGGCGCAGGCGCGTCCGGGCCTGGTGGTGCACACCGCCGGCTGGCCGATGGACGAGCAGACCTACGGCGGCGGATTTTTGTACCACCTTGAAGGCCAACGCGTCACGCTGGGCTTCGTCACCGGGCTGGACTACCAGAACCCCTGGCTGAGTCCTTTCGAGGAAATGCAGCGCTGGAAAACACACCCCGCCATCCGCGCGCATATCGAAGGCGGCAAGCGCATCGGTTATGGCGCACGCGCGATCACCGCGGGCGGCCTGTTGTCGCTGCCCAAGCTCGTTTTCCCCGGCGGCGCGCTGATCGGCTGTGAAGCCGGCACGCTGAACGCGGCGCGCATCAAGGGCAGCCACGCGGCGATGAAAACCGGCATGCTCGCCGCCGAAGCGATCGCCGCGGCGCTGGCCGCCGGACGCAGCCACGATGAACTCCAGGCCTACCCGACGGCTTTCGAGAAGAGCTGGCTGCATGCCGAGCTCGACAGCACGCGCAATTTCAAGCAGTGGTTCAAGCAGGGCTTCAGCGTCGGCACCGTGATGACCGGCATCGAACAGTGGCTGCTGCCCAAGATCGGCATCAAAAGCCCGCCGTGGACGATCCACCGGCACACACCCGACCACGCGCGTATGCACGCGGCGTCGCAGGTCGCGCCGATCCGTTATCCCCGGCCCGACGGTGTGTTGACCTTCGACCGGCTGAGTTCGGTGTTCATCAGCAATACCAACCACGAAGAAAACCAGCCAGCGCATTTGACGCTGATCGATGCCGCGGTGCCGGTTGCCGTGAATTTGGAGCGTTATGCAGGGCCCGAGAGCCGCTATTGCCCGGCGGGGGTCTACGAGTTTGTGAAGGACGACGACGGAAACGGGAAAGACAGCGACCGCCTCGTGATCAACGCGCAGAACTGCGTCCACTGCAAGACCTGCGATATCAAGGACCCGACCCAGAATATCGTCTGGGTCACGCCCGAGGGCGGGGGTGGGCCGAACTACGCGGGGATGTAGACGCAGCGAGAAGACCTGCGCCGACGGAGGCTCGCGGGGATGTAGCGAGCCGCGGTGCTCAGGCAACCGTCGCTGAAGGCAACCGGGTCGCCACGCGCAGCGAGACGGTCAAGCCTTCGAGCTGGTAGTGCGGGCGCAGGAAGACCTTGCAGCCGTAGGTGCCGGGATCGCCTTCGACATCCTCGACCACCACCTCGGCCGCAGCCAGCGGCCGCCGGGTTTTCCCCAACTCCGTCAAGCGCAGCGGATCGCGATCCAAGTACTGCCCGATCCATTCGTTGAGGTAGCGCTGCATATCCTCACGCCCCGTGAACGAGCCCACCCGGTCGCGCGCGATGCATTTGATGTAGTGCACGAAGCGGCAGGTCGTCAACAGGTACGGCAGCTGCGCCGAATGCGCAGCGTTGGCGGCAGCATCCGGGTCGTCGTAGGTTGCCGGCTGATGCAGTGACTGTGCGCTGATGAACGCAGTGATATCGGACGTCGGGCGGTGCGCGACTGTCATCAAGCCGTGGTTCCGGAGTTCGGCCTCGCGGCGCATGCCGATCGCGATTTCGGATGGGCATCGCCCTGCGACACCGCCGTCGTCGTTGGGGAAGGTGGCCAACGGCCAGCCGTCGACGGCGCCGCCACTTTCGATGCCGGCGATTCGTGCACACCAGCCATACGTCGAAAAAGCGCGGTGGATATTCGCCGCCATCGCATAGGCCGGATTGGCCCAGACATAGCTGGCGTGATCGGTGCCGCTGATT
>JAYUSP010000120.1:0-2550 GCA_043755615.1 Betaproteobacteria bacterium | reverse complement strand
GAGCTTCATTCCGGGCCAATCGTTGCTGCTCGCGGCGCGCGAGCGCGGCGCGGGGATCCTGGGTGGCTTCGTAGCAATCGGCCCGCATCGCGAGCAGGGAGGCATCCCACGGAAAGCTGGGTTCCAGTTCGCGCAGAGCCTGCCGGGTCAGTTCCGAAGGCGTGCCGCCTTCCAGCTTGAGCGCGATCTCCACGCGGGCCAGCAGGCGTTCGCCGTCTGCCAGCGCCACGGCGAAAGGGGTGCCCATCGTCTCGCACAACCGCAGGAGAGCCGGGCGGGTGTTCGGCTGCAACGGCAGCATTTTAGCCAGCGCCAGGGAGTCGCCGATCAAATCCGTGGGCGGCCAGGGGTCCGTCTGCCAGGCGCGCATCGCCTGATCCAGGCAGATCAGGGACTCGGCCACCCGGCCCCGGGCGGCGAGGTAATGAGCCAGCACGGCCGTGCCCTCGCTCGGGCGCAGGGCGTGCAGGCGTTTGATGTATGCGGAGGCTCCCTCGTCGCCGGTCTTGGCCGCGGCACGGGCCAGCAAAAGGATCTCGACCAGATCCGCAGGTTCGTTGGTCTGGGTTCCCCAATGGCGGAGGACGGCGGGCCAGTCTTCGTTGATCCCGGCGACCTTGGCTTCGGTGCGTGCGCGCAATCCGCTGATCTCGGTTTGGACGCCGATGTCCTTCACGCCTTCGAGCACGGCGAGTGAGGCGCTGCGGTCGCCAAGCGTTTCATCGTTGAGATCTCCGTTCGCAAGCGGGGGCAGCCCGTAGCCTTCCTCACGCGCAATTTCCTTCAACGCCTCGGTGTTGAATTTAGTCTTGCGCCCGACGGTGCGCGCGAAGGCGAACTCCAGCAGGTTGCGGTCATCGGTGTTCACCTGAATGCCCTTCTGCAACACGGCCTGCGCCAGTCCGGCATGGGCGACGAAGCGGGAGAAGAACCCTTCCACATCCATCATGCGCCAGGCATACATTGATGCGGAGCGATACGGTTCCTCACCGAGGCGTTGCTGGATGCGGCCAAGGTCGTACACAATGTTCTCCTGCGCGCCGATGAAAAATAAATCCCCGCACTCCGAGCGCCAGGTGTCCACGGCATTGAAGACCGAAGCCATCGTGGCGTAGATGACGCTGATGGTCTCGCCATCAACTTCGTAAGCCTGCACCCATTGCACAAACATCCCGGATGGCCGCAGTCGTTGCGCGGCCGCCTGGTAAAATTCCTCCGTGTACAGGCTGCTCACGCCGGCGCGGTAGGGGTTCGACGGCTCGGAGGCGATCAGATCGTAAGTCTCGCTGGTGGTGAGCATCGCCTCGCGCGCATCACCGAAGCGCAGGTGCAGCTTGGGATTGTCAAGCGCGTGGTGATTCACCGGAGCACAGGCCCGCGCCACGTACGCGACTTGCGGCTCCAATTCCACCACGTCCACCCGTTCCATGCCGGGGATGGCCGCCAGCCACCCAGCGGTGGAACCGGTGCCCAGCCCGATGACCAGCGCGCGGCGTGGATCGGGATGCGTCAGGGCGCCGACCATGCCCACCATCACTTGCGTCGCGGCGTCGCCCCGCGCGCTGCCGTCACTCTTGCCATTGACGAGAAAGGAGTAATTGGCGTCCTTGATCAGAGCCAGGCTGCTTTCCACGCCATCGGCCTCCCAGATCAACATCCGCCGGCGGCTGCGCAGGAAATCTTCGACGGAGGTGGAGTTGGCATCCACCATCCTGGTCCTTCCGGCGCCGATGGGCGTGTGCCGCCAGGCCGCCGTCGGGCCGGTGGCACCGAGCAAAATGAGAGCGAGCGATCCAGCCGGCAGCAGCGCCGCCCAGTTTTTCCAGCCGCGCCGTGCGGAGGCATCGACACACAACGCCGCGACCGACAACGCCACCAGCAGGATCACGACGAAGCGCCAGACGCCGGGTGCGGAGAGCAGTGGTATCAGGCCAAATCCCCCGGCCAATGAACCGAGGATCGCCCCGACGGTATTCCAGGCGTAGGCCAGTCCCGTGTGTGAACCGACGCCGCGCGAGCCTTGGCCGAGCAATCCGATGAGCATCGGGAATTGATAGCCCGCCACCACGGACGCCGGAAAAACCACGATCCCTGCGAGCACCGACCATGCGCACACGCGGGCGAGGAATCCGAATTCACCAAAGGTCTGCAACGACACAGCGAGCACCGCCAGCCGGTCGCCGAGGGCGTAAGGCACGGCCACGCAGAGCGCCTCCAGCGCGCAGACGAACGCAAAGCCGCGCAAGGTCGAAGCTCCCTTCGCGCCGCGCGCGCCGTAAATCGCGCTGCCCACGCCGATGCCCAGCAGAGCGACGGCGAGAATCAATCCGAACGAAAACGACGACCCGCCCAGCAACGGACTCAACATCCGGTACCAGACCAGTTCGAGCAGGAAGAAGACGAACCCGACCACGGCGGCGGCGAGACAGACAAATTTCGCCGGAGCCGCGACGGCATTGCTCAAGCCGCTCGCGACTGGAGTTGCGGGATGGCGTTCTGCGGATTCCGATGCGTCCGGGCTGCGCCGCGCGAGGAAGCAGGCCAGCAAGG
>JAYUSP010000119.1:0-2553 GCA_043755615.1 Betaproteobacteria bacterium | reverse complement strand
GCTTTGCCGTGGGCGGCGGACTGGGCATCGCTGCCGGCGCCGACCTGCGCGTGGCCACGCCGGATGCGCAGTTCGGCGCGCCGATCGCGCGCACGCTGGGCAACTGCCTGTCGATGCAGGCCTACGCACGCTATCTCGACCTCTTCGGCCCGTCGCGCCTGAAAGAGATGATCTTTACCGCGCGGCTGTTGTCGGCCGCCGAGGCGCTGGCCGCAGGCTTCGTGCACGAGATCGTGGCGGCTGACGCGATCGAAGCGCGTGTGAAGGACTTAGCGCAGACCCTCGCCTCGCACGCCCCCATCACGCTGCGCGTGACCAAGGAAGCGCTGCGCCGCATCCAGGCCGCGCGCGCCGTGCCCGAGGGCGACGACCTGATTGCCGCCACCTATGGCAGTGCTGATTTCCGCGAGGGCGTGCGTGCCTTTGCCGACAAGCGTCCGCCGCGCTGGACGGGAAAGTAGACCCACACGATGTTGGCCTCCGACGCCCTTTCGCACCTCACCGTGCTCGACCTGACGCGCGTGCGCGCCGGGCCCACCGCCGTGCGTCAGCTCGCCGACTGGGGGGCGCAGGTCATCAAGATCGAGATGCCACCCGGCCTGGACGAAGGCGAAGGCATCGGCGGCCCGCGCGAGGACAGCGACTTCCAAAACGTGCACCGCAACAAGCGCGGCATGACGCTGAACCTGAAGTCGGCCGAGGGCGTGGCAATCCTGAAAAAGCTGGTCGAACGCGCCGACGTGCTGGTCGAGAACTACCGCCCCGATGTCAAAGACCGGCTGGGCATCGGCTTTGACGCGATGGCGGCGATCAACCCACGGCTGGTCTACGCCAGCATCTCGGGCCACGGTCAGGACGGCCCTTACCGCCTGCGCCCGGGCTTCGATCAGATTGCGCAAGGCGCGGGCGGGTTGATGTCGATCACCGGCGCACCCGGGCAAGGGCCGATGCGCGTGGGCATCCCGATTGCCGACCTCTGCGCCGGCATCTTCTGCGCCTACGGCATCACGGTCGCGCTGATCGAGCGCGAGAAGTCAGGCCGCGGCCAATGGGTGGCGTCGTCGCTGCTGCAAGCGCAGCTGTTCATGCTCGACTTCCAGGCCGCGCGCTGGCTCATGAAAGGCGAGGTCGCCAAACAGGCCGGCAACAACCACCCGACAGCGATCCCCACCGGCGTCTTCAAGACGCGCGACGGGCACATGAACCTGGCCGTGGCCGGCGGCAAGATCTGGCAGCGCTTTTGCGCCGCGATCGGCGCGCCTGAGCTGGCCACGCACGCGGCCTACGCGACTGCGGCGCTGCGCTCGGCCAACCGTGACGCGCTGCAGGTCGAACTCGATCTGCGGCTAGGCGCGCGCTCGACGGCCGAGTGGATCAAATTGCTGAACGAGGCTGGCGTGCCCAGCGGGCCGATCAACACCATCGACCAAGCCTTCGCGGACCCGCAGGCGCAGCAACTGGGCATCGTGCAGAAGGTCGGCGACACGGCCTACCTGGGCCAGCCTGTGACCCTCAGCCGCACGCCCAGCCTGGTGGTCAGCCATCCGCCGGCGCTGGGCGAGCACACGGCGCAGGTGCTGGGCGAGCTGGGCTACGCGCCGGCGGCGATCGCCCAACTTCAGCAACAGGGAATCGTCTAGAAAGCCATCATGCCCAGCGAAAAAATGCTCTTCTCCAAGGCCGACGGCGTCGGCTCGATGGTCTTCAACAACCCCGAGCGCCACAACGCCATCTCGCTCGAGATGTGGGAGGCCGCGCTCGAGATCATGGCCGACTTCGCCGCCGACCCTGCGGTGCGCGTGATGGTCCTCAGCGGCGCCGGCGGCAAGGCCTTCGCCTCGGGCGCCGACATCTCCAAGTTCAAAGACGAGCGCCAGGAAGCGGCCGCGCTGGCGCATTACCAGAGCGTGACGCAGCAGGCCTACGCCGCGATCCAGGCCATGGCCATCCCCACCATCGCCATGGTGCGTGGCTACTGCATCGGCGGCGGCACGGCCGCAGCGGTGTGCTGCGATTTGCGCATCTGCACCGAGAACGCCAAGTTCGGCATTCCGGCGGCCAAGCTGGGCCTGGGCTATGGCATGGGCCGCGCCAAGCCCCTGGTCGACCTGATCGGCCCCGCCTACGCCAAGGAGATGTTCTTCACCGGCCGCCACTACGACGCCCAGGAGGCACAGCGCATGGGCCTGGTCAACCGCGTGGTCGCCAACGACGCGCTGGAAGCTGCGGTGGCCGAGCTGGCACGCGCCATCGCCGAGAACGCGCCGCTCACCGTGCGCGCGGCCAAGCTGGTGGTCGGCGAGTTACTCAAGGATGAGAGGCAACGCGACACCGCCGCTGCCGAGCGTGCCGTGCTGGCCTGCTTCGCCAGCAACGACTACAAGGAAGGCCAGGCGGCCTTCATGGAAAAGCGCAAGCCGCGCTTTACTGGTAGCTGAGGGCTGGTGCCGGCGTGTCAGACCCAGCCAGCTCAGGCCCTGCGCGCCTTCACCCGCAGCCGCCACGCATGCAGCAGCGGCTCGGTGTAACCCGCCGGTTGCGTCAGGCCTTTCA
>JAYUSP010000118.1:0-7475 GCA_043755615.1 Betaproteobacteria bacterium | reverse complement strand
GGCGGCCGCTGGCGGCAGCGCTTGCCGCAGCCCTTGCCGCCGAACTCGCCGCAGCCCGCGCTGGTGTCGGGACGGGTCGAAGTCGGGGCTCGCCAGTTGGTCCTGCTGCACGCTGAAGGCGCATAAAAAAGGCGCCCCGCAGGGCGCCCTTTCAGATCGCGCCGAAGGCCGCGATCAGCGCACCACGGCGATCTGCTCGCGCTTGCCACCCTTGTAGGTGAACAGGGTCAGCGCGCCATTCTTGACGTCGCCCTTTTCGTCGAAGCTGATGGTGCCGGTGACGCCCTTGTAGTCGGCCGTCTTGGCCAGCTCGGGCAGGTACTTCGCCGGGTCGGCCGAGTCGGCCTTGACCATCGCCGCGACGACCACGTTGACCGCGTCGTAGACATACGGTGCGTAGATCTGCACGTCGGCGTTGAACTTGGTCTTGAAAGCAGCCTTGAAGTCTTCGGTCGACTTCTTGGCGTCGCCTTCGACACCACCGGCTTCGGCGCAGACGACCTGGCCGTCGGCCATCGCGCCAGCGGCCAGCTTGGGCAGCTCGCCCGAGCAGATGCCGTCGCCACCCATGAACTTGGCCTTGATGCCGAGTTGCTTGATCTGGCGAATCATCGGGCCGGCCACGGCGTCCATGCCGCCGAAGAAGACCACGTCGGGCTTCTTGGCTTTCAGGCTGGTCAGGATGGCGGCGAAGTCCGTCGCCTTGTCGGTCGTGAACTCACGGCCAACCACCTTGCCACCGGCGGCGGCAACACCCTTTTCAAACTCGTCGGCAACACCCTGGCCGTAGGCGGTGCGGTCGTCGATGACGGCGATCGATTTGCCCTTGAGTTCGGTCACGGCGTATTTGCCCAGCGTGCCACCCAGATGCACGTCGTCAGCAACGACGCGGAAGGTGGTCTTGTAGCCCTGGCGCGTGAACTTCGGGTTCGTGGCCGACGGCGAGACCTGCGGAATGCCGGCGTCGCTGTAGATCTTGGACGCGGGGATCGAGGTGCCCGAATTCAGGTGGCCGACCACGCCGTGCACTTTGGCGTCGACGAGTTTCTGGGCGGCAGCGGTGCCCTGCTTCGGGTCGCCGGCGTCGTCTTCGGCCATCAGTTCGAACTTGACCTTTACGCCCTGGATCGTCAGACCCTTGGCGTTGAGGTCGTCGATCGCCATGCGGGCGCCGTTTTCATTGTCTTTGCCCAGGTGCGCGATGGCGCCGCTGGTCGGGCCGACGTGGCCGATCTTGATCACCGACGGCGCCGCTGGCGCAGCGGCCGGTGCGGGCGCGGCGGCCTTGGGGGCGGCGGCTTCTTCCTTCTTGCCACAGGCGGCGAGCAGGGCCACAGAGACGACCGAAAGGGCCAACAGCTGGTTCTTCATCGAAAAGTTCCTCCGGAACGAACAAAACGCGGATTGTATGTTTTCTACAGCGTCCGCCATCAGGGGAAGCGCCGAGAGACGGCGGCGCGTCGCGGGCCCTCACTCTTGCGCGACTGCAAAGTGCTGGATCGAATGGCCTTGCGCTTCGTAGCGGCGCCAGCGGGCGCGGCCCGCACGGCGCTCATGCTGGTCGGTCGAAACAATTTCGATGACCCGCTCGAAGGCCGCCACGTCGAGGGGCGTGTCGTCGCCCAGGTTGACCAGCACCGCAGGCGGCTCGACACCCTCGGGCCAGGCCAGCGCGTCGGGTGTCAGCCAGATCGGCGTGCGGTGCAGCGCCGGCGCCACCGCTGCACCGCTGTCCCAACGCAGGTGCGGGATGAAGTCGTGTGCATCGAAGGTCCACAGCGCCTTGTCGAGCAGGCCAAGCTCGGCGGGGTCGCCAATCACGCGCACGCGCGCCAGTTGCCGATGCGCCTTGCGCAACAGCCGGCAGGCGTAGCCGATCTTGTCGGCGACGCCGGTGTGAAAGGCGATCTCCGGCAACTTGCGCTCTTCATCCCGCGCGGCCGAGCACAAAGTGGGTCAGCAGCGCCACTGGCCGGCCGGTGCTGCCCTTGGCGGCGCCTGACTTCCAGGCCGTGCCGGCGATGTCCAGGTGTGCCCAGGGGTATTTCTTGTCGGTGTAGCGCTTGAGGAACATCGCCGCCGTGATGGCGCCGCCGGCGCGGCCACCGACATTGCCCATATCGGCGAAGTTGCTCTTCAGGGCTTCGTCGTATTCATCGTCCAGCGGCATCCGCCAGCAGGGGTCCAGGCCGGCGCGGCCGGCGGCCTTCAACTCGTCGGCCAGTTTGTCGTCGGGGCTGAACAGGCCAGAACGGTGTGCGCCGAGCGCGATCACACAGGCCCCGGTGAGGGTGGCGATATCGACGACTGCCGCGGGTTTGAAACGTTCGGCATAGGTCAGTGCGTCGCACAGGATCAGCCGCCCTTCGGCGTCGGTGTTGAGGATCTCCACCGTCTGGCCCGACATGCTGGTGACCACGTCACCCGGCTTGACCGCGCGGCCGCTGGGCATGTTTTCGCAGGCCGCGATGATGCCGACCAGGTTGACCCGCGCCTTGAGCCTGGCCACCGCGTGCATCGTGCCGAGCACGCTGGCGGCACCACCCATGTCGAACTTCATTTCGTCCATCTCGGCCGCAGGCTTGATCGAGATGCCGCCGGTGTCGAAGGTGATGCCCTTGCCGACGAGCACGATCGGCGCATCCTTCTTGGCCCCGCCCTGCCAGTGCATGACGATAAATTTCAGGGGCTCGTCGGAGCCTTGTGCCACCGCCAGGAAAGCGCCCATGCCGAGCTTTTCGACATGTTTGCGATCCAGCACTTCGACCTTGAGCCCCAAGCTCTTGCCCAGCCGTCTCGCTTCGCCGGCCAGGTAGGTCGGTGTGCAATGGTTGCCCGGCCGGTTGGCACATTCGCGCGCGAGGTTCAGGCCTTCGACGATCGCGGCGCCACGCAGCAGCGCAGCGGTGGCCGCCGCCCTGGCGGCTTCGTTGCAGACCAGCGAGACCTTGTTCAGCAGCGGTGCGGCGGGCGCGCTCGGTTTGGTGTGGCGGTACAGGTAGGCGGCCTCGCCGGCGGCCAGGGCCAGCGCTTCGGCATGGGCCGGCGTGATGTTTCCAAATGCGTCACCCAAAGCGCCATCGGAATCGCCACCGACCGCGTCAGAAGCGCCGGCGAGCGCCACCGCCACATGCCGGGCGCCGCCGGACTTCAACGTCGCCAGGCCCGCGCAAGCGGCCTTGTGAAAGGCTTTCGGCGTGGCATCGGCGGCGACCACAAACACCAGCCGTGGCGCCTTGACACGCGCCACGCGGTGCAGCAGCACACATTTGCCGGGCTTGAGTTCGATGTCGCCAGCGGTCACGGTGTCGGCCAGCGCGGCGGCCACAGCCTTGTCGAGCCCGGCCGGGCTGGCAGCGCCGACGAGCACCACCACCAGCGCGTCGGCATCGATGCGGCCGAGCCCGCTGGCAGCGACCACATGCGCGTTGAAGTCCATAATTCGCATCCGTTGGTAAAACAAAGATGTTATTCGATTCAACGGTCCGCAAAGAGCTTGCCCGCACCTTCGCCGCCACGCTGGTGGTGATCCTGACCATCGTCATCACGATGATGTTGATCCGCACGCTCGGCCAGGCCGCCGGCGGCAGCGTGTCGCCGCAAGATGTCGTGCTGCTGCTGGGTTACACCGCACTGGGCCACCTGCCGACGATGCTCAGCCTGTCGCTGTTCATCGCCGTTGTCGTCGCGCTCGGGCGCATGTACCGCGACAGCGAGATGGCGATCTGGTTTGCCAGCGGCCTGAGCCTGGGCCGCTTCGTGCGCCCGGTGCTGTGGACCGCCGCGCCGGTGCTGCTGGTGATCGCGCTGCTGATGCTGGTCGTCTGGCCGTGGGTCAACCAGCAGAACGTCGACCTGCGCGAGCGCTACGAACAGCGCTCCGACCTGTCACGGGTGACACCGGGGGTGTTCCAGACTTCGGCCGACGGCAGCCGGGTGTTTTTTGTCGAACGCGAAAGCAGCGACGGCGTCAACGCGCGCAACGTCTTCATCCTCACGCAAGCGCATGGTGTCGAAAGCGTGACCTCGGCGCGCAGTGGGCGCCTGGAGTCCGCCGGGGATGACCGCTACCTGGTGCTCGAGCGCGGCCAGCGCAACGAATTCGATCCGCTCAAGGGCGAAAGCACGCTGTCCAGCTTCGACAACTATCGCGTGCTGGCCGACGAGCAACGCGTGCGCCGCGCCGAAAAGCGACCACCGAAAGCGATGCGCACGATCGACCTCGTGCGCCAGCCCGAGCCGCGCCATGAAGGTGAACTTGTCTGGCGCTTCGGCATGCTGCTCGCCGCGGGCAACCTGCTGCTGCTGGCGCTGGGCCTGTCGGCGACCAACCCGCGCCGCGCGAGCAACTGGAACCTGATCTTTGCGCTGCTGGCTTTTGTCGTCTACCTGAACCTGATCAACCTGTCGCAGAGCTGGGTCGGCACCAGCCGCGTTTCGATGGGCGCGGCACTGCTCGCGCTGCATGGCGGTGCATTTGGGTTGGCGCTGCTGCTGCTGTGGTGGCGCGACCGCGCGGCGACGCTGCATCTGTTCCGCCGTCGTCCCGCTGCGGTTGCCGCACCGGCCGCGGGCTGAACCCGGCCAGCGATGCGCACCGTACGCCGATTGCTCTACCGCGACATCGCCGGCTCGGTGTTTTTTGTCGCGCTGGCTTTCCTGGCGCTGTTTTTTTTCATCGACTTCGTCGACGAACTCGACGACGTCGGCCAGCGCGGCAAAGGGGTCGGGCGGGTATTGCTGTTGGTGGCTTTGCAGATGCCCGGGCATCTTTATGAACTGATGCCGATCTCGGTGCTGATCGGCACCATCTACGCGCTGGCGCGCATGGCGCAGACCTCGGAGTTCACGATCCTGCGCACCGGCGGCCTCGGGCCCGGCCGCGCGCTGGGCCTGCTCGCCGTGCTGGGCGTGATGTTCGCGGCATTGACCCTGGTCATCGGCGACTATGTGGCGCCGGCCAGCGAGCGTGAAGCGGTGTTGCTCAAGGCGCGCGCCGGCAATACGGTGGCGCTCGGCCGCACCGGCGCCTGGCTCAAGGAGCGGCGCCAGACGGCTGACGGCGAGCGCAGCTTTTCGATCAATATCGCCGCCGCCGGTGGCGCCGGGCTGCTGCAAGGCGTGCGCATCTTCGAGTTCGACGCCGACAGCCGGCTGGTCGCGCGCATCGAGGCCCAGGAAGGCCGCGTCGACAGCAGCGGCATGTGGACCCTGTCGCAGGTGCGTGTGACCCGCTGGCCGGTGGTGGTGGCGTTGACAGCGGCGTTGCCTGCATCGGCTTCGGCCTCGGCTTCGACGCCTGGCAGCGCGGCGGCCATCGTCGGCCACGAAGCGCTGCAATCGTTCACCTGGGCCAGCGGGCTCGACGCGGGCGTCGTATCGGCCGCGGTACTGCCGCTGCGCACGATGTCGACGATCGAGCTCTGGCGCTACAGCAGCCACCTCAGTGACCAGGAGCAGGCGGCGCAGCGCTACCAGATCCAGTTCTGGAAAAAGGCGCTGTACCCGCTGGCCTGCCTGGTGATGGTCGCGCTGGCGCTGCCGTTCGCCTATCTGCATGCACGCGCCGGCGGCGTCAGTATCAAGGTCTTCGGCGGCATCATGCTCGGCATCAGCTTTGTGCTGCTGAACAATGTTGCCGGGCATGTCGGCCTGCTGCGCGACTGGGTGCCCTGGGTCGCGGCAGCGGTGCCGAGCCTGCTTTACCTGATGCTGTCGCTGGCCGCTTTTGCCTGGCTGGTACGTTACCGCTGAAACGCCTGCGAACCCTTGCCGAGAGCCCGACGAAAAAACCTGCCATGACCACCGGACTGATTCTTTTTGCCCATGGCGCGCGCGACCCGCGCTGGGCCGCGCCGTTTGAAACGGTCGCCGCGCGCGTGCGCGCGCTGCGCCCCGGCCTGGCCGTGCACAACGCCTATCTTGAATTCATGGCGCCGACCCTGCCCGACGCTGGCGACGCGCTCGCCGCAGCGGGCTGCACCCGGGTTGATGTGCTGCCATTGTTCCTGGGCGCCGGCGGCCATGTCCGGCGCGACCTGCCGCTGCTCATGGACGGCTTGCGGCGGCGCCATCCCGGCACGACCTGGACGCTGCATACGGCGGTGGGCGAAACGCCGGCAGTGATCGAAGCGATGGCGCTGGCGGCGATCGCCGACTTGGGGCCTCAAGGAAATGTGGTTTTGCCACTTTCCTTGATCCCCGCGGGGGACGGCCGGCCGCGGCCGGCCTTGGGGCGCTCGGAATGAATCTGCACCAGTTCAAATTTGTCCAGGAAGCGGTGCGCCGCAACCTGAACCTGACCGAAACCGCGAAGGCACTCTTCACCTCGCAGCCCGGTGTCAGCAAGGCGATCCTGGAGCTCGAAGAAGAACTCGGCATCGACATCTTCGCGCGCCACGGCAAGCGTCTGCGGCGAGTCACCGAGCCCGGCGAGCTGGTGCTGAAATCGATCGAGATCATCCAGCGCGAGGTCAACAACCTCAAGCGCATCGGCGAGCAGTACAGCAAACAGGAGGCCGGCACCCTGTCGATCGCGACCACGCACACCCAGGCCCGTTATGTGCTGCCGGCGCCGGTGGCGTTGCTGCGGCGGCGTTACCCGCAGGTTCAGGTCGAGCTGCACCAGGGCACGCCCGACCAGGTGGCGCAGATGCTGCTCGAGGAGCGCGCGGTGATCGGCCTGGCCACCGAGGCCATCGCCAACCACGACGAACTCGTGACCCTGCCCTGCTACGAATGGCAACACATGCTGGTGGTGCCGCGCAGCCACGCGCTGGCGACGGTCGCGCGCCCGACGCTGGAACAACTTGCCGCCGAGCCGCTGGTGACCTACCACGGCTCGGTGACCGGCCGCTCGCGCATCGACGCCGGTTTTGCGCGCGCCCGGCTCAAACCCAATGTCGCGCTCGAAGCCCTCGACTCCGACGTCATCAAGACCTATGTGCGCGTCGGGCTGGGCATCGGCATCGTGGCCGAGATGGCGGTGCGCGACGAGGGCGCCGAAAGTGACCTCGTTGCGGTGCCGGTGGGCCATCTCTTCGGCACCAACGTTTCGCGCATCGCTTTCCGCAAAGGTGTTTACCTGCGCGAATTTGTGCTGACCTTCGCCGAGCTGATTTCAGAACGCCTGACCCGCGCGCTGATCCAGCGTGCGATGGCTGGCGGCAAAGCCGACGACTATGAACTCTGACCCGAAAAACGCACGCCGATGACACCCCAACTCAAGAGCCGCCTGCCGAACGTCGGCACCACCATCTTCACCGTGATGTCGGCATTGGCCGCCGAATGCAGAGCGGTCAACCTCGGCCAGGGTTTCCCTGACTTCGACTGCGACCCGGCCTTGCTCGACGCCGTCACCGGCGCGATGCGCGAGGGCCTGAACCAGTACCCGCCGATGGCCGGTGTGCTGCTGCTGCGCGAAGCGGTTGCGGCCAAGATCGTTGCGCTCTACGGCCGAGCCTACGACCCGGGCA
>JAYUSP010000117.1:0-2557 GCA_043755615.1 Betaproteobacteria bacterium | reverse complement strand
GCGCCGAGCGCGTCGTCGTGCTGGAGAAGAGCTTCAGCGTCGGCCTCGGCGGGGTGGTTACTACCGATGTGCGGCTGGCGCTGTCGGGCCTGCAACTGCATGGCTACACGGTGGTGGCGGGGCTCGGGGGCCGCGCGATCACCAAGGCATCGCTGCAGCGCACGCTGCTCGAGGCCATCGCCGACACGCTGGCGCCGCTGACCTTCATGGACCTCGACTGGCGCATCGTCAACCGCCAGCTCGAACGCGAAGCGCAGGTGCGGCGCAGCGGGCCGATCGCCGAAAACCTGCTGCGCGATGTCGGCCCCGTCGCGTCGAAGGTGGCTTGAGATGTCGCAACCCGTCAAGTTCTACCAGACCGGCACCTTCACCGTCGGCAACCGCCTGCTCGCGCCCGAGCAGCGCAGCGTGCAGTCGTCCATTGAACGCAACAATTCGCTGAACTCGGGCCACCGCGCCTGCCAGGGCTGCGGTGAGGCGCTGGGGGCACGTTACGCGGTGGATGCGGCGATGCGCGCGACCGACAACCAGATCATCGCCGCCAACGCCACCGGCTGCCTCGAAGTGTTTTCGACGCCCTACCCGCAAACCTCGTGGCAACTGCCGTGGATCCACTCGCTGTTCGGCAACGCGGCCGCGGTGGGCACCGGCATCGCCGCGGCCCTCAAGGTCAAGGGCAAGACGAACGTGCGCGTGATCGCCCAAGGCGGCGACGGCGGCACCACCGACATCGGCTTCGGCTGCCTCAGCGGCATGTTCGAGCGCAACGACGACGTGCTCTACATCTGCTACGACAACGAGGCCTACATGAACACCGGCGTGCAGCGCAGCTCGGCCACGCCGCCGGCGGCGCGCACCACGACCACGATGGCGGTGGGCGCGCGGCCCGGCGCCGAGTTCGGCCAGGGCAAGAACCTGCCGCGGATCGCGATGGCACACGAGATTCCGTACGTGGCCACCGCCACCGTGGCCGACCTGCACGATCTCGAATCCAAGGTCGAACAGGCGATGCGCCTGCGCGGCGCGCGCTACCTGCACATCCTGGTGCCCTGCCCGCTCGGCTGGGGCTCGGCCAGCCAGGACACCATCAAGCTGGCGCGGCTGGCGCGCGAGACCGGCATCTTCCCGGTGTTCGAGGCCGAGCGCGGCGAGGTGACGCGCGTGACCCGAATCAGGCGCCGCGTGCCGGTGGAGGAGTACCTGCGGCCGCAAAAGCGTTTCGCGCACCTCTTCGGCACGCCGGGGCATCCGGAGATGCTGGCCCGCATCCAGGCCAACGCCGACCGCAACATCCAGCGCTACGGCCTGCTCGACGACCCCGGAGCCTGACGATGCAAAAGCCGTTCGCGATCACCCTCGACCCCGGCTCGTCGCTCGCCAACAAGACCGGCAACTGGCGCACCGAACGCCCCGTGTACGTGAGCCGCCTGCCGCCGTGCAACGCCGAGTGCCCGGCCGGTGAAGACATCCAGGGCTGGCTGTACCACGCCGAGAGCGGCGCCTACGAAGCCGCCTGGCGCCACCTTGTGCGCGACAACCCGTTCCCGGCAATCATGGGGCGCGTCTGCTATCACAGCTGCGAGACGCTCTGCAACCGCGCGAAGATCGACACCGCGGTCGGCATCAACTCGGTCGAGCGCTTCCTCGGCGACGAGGCGCTGGCCAAAGGCTGGCGCTTCGATGCGCCCAGGCAAGAATCTGGCAAGCATGTGCTGGTGGTCGGCGCCGGTCCGTCGGGCATGTCGGCGGCCTACCACCTGCGCCGGCTCGGCCACGCCGTCACGGTGCTCGAAGCCGGCCCGTCGCTGGGCGGAATGATGCGCTTCGGCATCCCCAAATACCGGCTGCCGCGCGACGTGCTCGATGCCGAAATGCAGCGCATCGTCGCGATGGGGGTCGTGGTGCGCCTGAACGCCAAGGTGGCCGACCTGGCGCAGGCGATGAAGGAGACCGGCTGCGACGCCGCGTTCCTCGCCGTCGGCGCGCACATCGCCCGGCGCGCCCACATCCCGGCCAAGGACTCGTCCCGCATCCTCGACGCGGTGGCGGTGCTGCGCTCGATGGAAGGCGAAGACAGGCCGATGCTCGGCCGGCGCGTCGTCGTCTACGGCGGTGGCAACACCGCCGTAGACATGGCGCGCACCGCCAAACGGCTGGGTGCCACCGAGGCCATCATCGTCTACCGCCGAACCCGCGAAAAGATGCCGGCGCACGACCTCGAGGTCGAAGAGGCGCTGCAGGAAGGGGTGCTGGTCAAGTGGCTCTCGACCATCAAACAGGCCGGCAATGACGCCAGCGCCGGCGCGCTGACGATCGAGAAAATGCGGCTCGACGACCGGGGCAACCCGCAGCCGACCGGCGAGTTCGAGACCCTGGAGGCGGATTCACTGGTGCTGGCCCTCGGGCAGGACGTCGACCTGTCGCTGCTTGCGGGCGTGCCCGATCTGCAGATGAAGGACGGCGTCGTTCAGGTCGACCCGGCGACGATGATGACCGGCCATGCCGGACTCTTTGCCGGTGGCGACATGGTGCCCGCCGAGCGCAACGTGACGGTTGC
>JAYUSP010000116.1:0-2560 GCA_043755615.1 Betaproteobacteria bacterium | reverse complement strand
TGGCCTTGGCGATATCGCCCGAGTAGCGGATGCCGCCGTCGGCGATCAGTGGCACGCCGCTGCCACGCAAGGCGTTGGCGACGTTGTCAATCGCGGTGACCTGCGGCACACCGACGCCGGCAACGATGCGTGTGGTGCAGATGGAGCCCGGGCCGATACCGACCTTGACCGCATCGGCACCGGCTTCGACGAGCGCGGTGGCCGCGGCGCCTGAAGCGATATTGCCGCCAATGACGTCGACCTGCGGATAGTTGCGCTTGACCCAGCGCACACGTTCGATGACACCCTGGCTGTGGCCATGCGCGGTATCGACGACAAGCACGTCGACACCGGCCTTGACAAGCAGCTCAACCCGCTCTTCAGTGCCCTCGGCGACACCGACGGCGGCGCCGACACGCAGCTTGCCGTGGCCGTCGCGCGCGGCGTTCGGGAAGTTGGTCTGCTTGGTGATGTCCTTCACCGTCATCAGCCCGCGCAACTCGAAGTTGTCGGTCACGACGAGCACGCGCTCGAGCTTGTGCCGGTGCATCAGCGCCTTGCCTTCTTCGAGCGACGCGCCGTCGCGGACCCAGATCAGGCGCTCGCGGGGGGTCATGATCTCGCGCACCGGGGCATCGAGCCGGGTCTCGAAGCGCAGGTCGCGGTTGGTCACGATGCCGACCACGGTCTTGCCTTCGAGAACCGGAAAACCCGAGACCCCATGCTGGCGTGACAGGCCCATCACATGGCGCACGGTCACATCGGGCGTGACCGTGATCGGGTCGCGCAGCACGCCGGATTCATAACGCTTGACGCGGGCGACTTCAGCGGCCTGCGCCTTCGGGCTCATATTCTTGTGCACGATGCCAATGCCGCCCTCTTGGGCGATGGCAATCGCCAGGCGGGCTTCGGTCACGGTATCCATCGCCGCAGAAACCAGCGGCAGGTTCAGCGTGATGTTGCGCGAAAGTCGGGTCGAAAGGCTGGTGTCGCGGGGCAACACCTGTGAGAACGCGGGCACCAACAACACGTCGTCGAAGGTGAGCGCTTTGCCTAGAAGGCGCATTGGACAAGGCTCCAGACGCAAAACCGAATTATACGGAGCACCCGGCGACGGTCTGTGCGCCCGTCATGCGCCCGTCTGTGCGAGCTGGCGTCCGCTGACAGCGCGCGGCCTCCCGTGAACGATTGCACAGGCATCGGCACAGGTCGAGCCACTACACTTGCAGCGATGCGCCGCACCACCCGCCTCGCCCCTGCCCGCTTGGCCGCCGACCCATTGCGGCGACGTTCACTCTGGCTCTCGCTGCTGCTCGTCGGCGCAGCGCTCTGGCTGGTCTCGCCGCAGGCCCACGCGCAATGGAAATGGCGCGACAAAAATGGCCAGATCACGGCCAGCGACCTGCCGCCGCCACGCGACGTGGCCGAAAAGGACATCCTGCAGAAACCCGAGGTGGCGGTGCGCAGGCTGCCGCCCTCGGCACCTGCGGCACCGGCGTCGGGCCCGGCTGCAGCGCAAGTCGCCAAGGCACCGCTACTCGACGCCGAACTCGAAAAACGCAAGAAGGCCACCGAAGCCGAACAAGCGGCCAAGGCCAAGGCCGAAGAAGAGCGGGTTGCCGCGACGCGCCGCGAAAACTGCGGCCGTGCGCGCAGCCATCTGGCGACGATGGAAAGCGGTCAACGTGTGACGCGCACCAACGACAAAGGCGAGCGTGAGTTTCTAGACGACAGCACACGCGCGCAGGAAAGTCGCCGGGCGCGCGAGGTCATCGCGACCGACTGCCGTTAGGCGCTGCGACCGCGATCGCCGTCAGCGGCGCGCCGCGCGACGGCCTTCTTTTCGGCAGGTGCGCGCTGTTTGTAGCGCAGTCGCCGGGCCTCTTTGGGGTCACATTGCAATGGGCGGTAGATCTCGACCCGGTCCAGCGCACGCAAGACAGAATCCAGTGCCTGGCGCCGGCCCCAGACACCCAGGCTCAAGCTTTCAAGCACCAGCCCATGGCGGCCGAGCACACCGCTGGCGCGCAGCGCATCGGCCACCGTGCTGCCTTCGGGCAGCGTGAGCAGCGCCTGGTCGACCTGTCCCGGCGCTGGGCAATACAAAACTTCGACGCTGATCATCGTGGGCCGTAGACCGACTCGGCACGCTGCACAAAAGATTCAACGAGGGTATTCGCCACGCGGTCGAAGACCGGGCTGACCACGGCCTCCAGCGCCGGGCTTGCAAAGGCATAACGCAGGTCCAGTTCGACCTTGCAGGCGGCGCGGTCGACCTTCGGCTTGCCGATCGACTTGAACAGCCAGTCGCCTTCGAGCATTGAAAACGGGCCGTCGACAAGGCGCACGACCACCGCCTTGGCAGCATGGTGTTCGTTGCGCGTGGTAAAGCTGTGGCGCACCCCCGCGTAGGCCAGCCCGAGGCGGGCGGTGACGCCGCCGTCATGCTCCTCGAGCACTTCAGCGCGATCGCACCACGGCAGGAACTGCGGATAGTCGGCAATCGCGGTCACGAGCGTGTACATCTCGCGGGCCGAGTACCACAGCAAAACGGACTTGCGCACATGCTTCATACAATCGC
>JAYUSP010000115.1:0-7504 GCA_043755615.1 Betaproteobacteria bacterium | reverse complement strand
GGCTGACGATGAAGATCGCGCCGGTTTGCTCGCGCAGTGCCTGTTGTTCAACGCCGAGCGCACGCAGCCACTCGGTGCGCGCACGTTCGAAAAACTTCAGGTAGTTGGCGTAAAAGACGACGCCGCCGGCATCGGTGTCTTCCCAGTAGACCCGGACGGGGAAGTGCTGCAGCACCGGCGGGGGTGCGGCCGCGGGTGCAGTCGCGGGTGCAGTCGCGCGTGCACTCGCGTACGCGAGTGCAGGTGTGGAGTCAGCGATCGGGTTGGGCGGCATCGGCACGCCTGATTATCCGGAAATCGCTGCCAGCGCCGGGTTACCGGAGATCGCCCCCGATGACCGGCGGCGCGCCGCGGTTGGCAGTGCTGGTGCGGTCGCCGCGCAAGTGCTTAAGGCAACGCGCGTCTGGCCACCGGCCCCCACTGTGGGTGGCCGGCTTCGGAGCGGCTCAGCGCGAAGCTCGCCTCGGCAGCGCGTGCGGCGCGAAACGATGCCTCGCATTCGGCCTCGCGCGCCGTGGTGCAGGCGACAAAGGCCAGCAGCTTGTGCGCGGTGGCACGGTCGCGGCCGCTCGCCAGGCCGGCGTCGAGCGCACGTTTGAGCGCGCCTTCGGCGGCCACGTACTGGCCGTCGTCGTAAGCACGGATGCCTTCGACCAGTGCGCGCTCGGCAGGGCGCTCCATCAACTCGGCCAGGCCCGATGGCGGCAGCGTTGTGGCACGTTGCGGCTGGGTCGCCACGCAGCCGGCGAGCAGCGCGGCGGCAGCAGCGGCTAGAACAGCTTTCGACGCAGGTCGGCGGTGATGCAGTTTCATGATCCGAAGCGGTGACGCACGACCGCCGGTTTGTCAGCCTGCACGTCGACCGTCGCCGAGTAGGGCGGGAAGTCGGCGTTGCGGACGGTGATCGTGTGGCTGCCTTCGCTCAAGGTCAAGCGGGTCAGCGGCGGCGTGGTGCCGGCCGGCGCGCCGTCAACCTCGACATGGCCCCAGGGCGTGACGGCGATCTGCACGCTGCCGGTGGCCGCTGTGGCCAGCGGCTGGGCGGCTGCGGGGGCGGTGTTGGCGGCAGGCCTGCCGCGTGCCGACGCGGGTGTTTTGTTGGCCGGCGGCGTCGCACGCGTTGCCGGATTGATTTTGTCGCCCATCGGCCCGGCAGTGGTGAGTGCCGCGGCGCCCACACCTGCCGTTGTCGTGCTTGCCGGCGGCGTGGCCAACGCTGCATCAGTGGTCGCCGCTGCCATCGGCGCAGCGGGTTGCACGATCGGCGGTGACGTCGTCGGCAAGGCAGACGTTGGCGCAGCCACAGCGCCCGAGGTCGGTGTCGCATCGGGCGGCGCCGCGCCGCGCAGGCCCCAGGCCAGCGTGGCTGCAGCCGCCAAGCCAAGGGCAGTGGCGATCGACCACCGTGCTGCCGGCGACCTGGACTGGCGCCGCCTGCGGTCGACAAAAAAACCTTCGCTCGCCGGTGCACCGCTTTCCCACAAGCGCAGTTGCTGCGCCAGCGCCGACGCCGTTGCCGGCCTTTGCGCCGGGTCGCGTGACATCACCGCGGCGACGATCGCTGACAGCCCGGCAGGCACGTCAGGCCGTAATTCATGCACCGGCGGTGGTGTGCTTTCGAGCACCGCGGTGTGGATCGCCTCCAGCGAGTCGCCGGGGAAGGCCTTGCGGCCGCTGAGCAGTTCGTACAGCACGAGGCCCAGGGCGTAGATATCGGTGCGCGCGTCGATGGTGCCGTTGAGCAGTTGCTCGGGTGCGATGTAGTGCGGCGAGCCGGCGATCGGCATATCGGCGATCGCCGGCACGCCCGACGCGGTGGCCACGCGTGCGATGCCGAAATCCAGCACCTTGGGCCGGTTCTTGCGGGTCAGGAAGATATTGCCTGGCTTGACGTCGCAGTGGATGACACCGCGCGCGTGGGCGTACGCCAGCGCTTCGGCGACTCGGCGCACGGTCTGCGCGGCGACCGCAGGTGCCGGGCGCCAACCTTCGGCGATGGCCTGGCGCAGATCACGCCCGGCAAGGCGCTCCATCGCGATATAGACACCATGCGCCGACAGGCCGGCGTCGTAGACGGTGACGATATTCGGGTGGGCGAGATTCGCCGCGGCGCGCGCTTCATTGAGCAGCAGCCGGTCGAGCGCGATGCGCGACGGCATGTCCAGGTCAAACTGCAGCGTTTTCACCGCGACGGTGCGCGACAGCAGCGGATCCCAGGCTTCGTAGACCCGGCCCAGGCCGCCTTCACCGAGCAGACTTTTCAGCGCATAACGACCGATGTGCGACAGCGTCGGCTGCTCGGCCACGCTGGCGACCTCAAGGCCGCTGTCGGCGGGCACTTCGAGGGCCGGGTCGAAGTCCGAGCCGAGGCCGGAATCTCCAGGGTGCGACGCCGCCAGGCTGTCGCCCGCGGTGATGCCCAAAGGCAGGCCCAAAGGCAGGCCCAAAGACAGGCCTGGCAAGCTGTCAGGCGGCAGCGTCTGCACGGTTTTTGCGAAGTCCTGGTCGCCCGGCCGCAGTTGTTTGAAGGCATTCGATCCCACGCTGCGCAGACTACCGGCGTCGCGCGACAGGCATGCGGCAAAAAGCGTGGTTTCTGGCCGCCGGTTAACGGCTGGTTACGCCTCAGTGCGATTCGCTGTGGTGGATGACACGTTCGATGCGGGCCAGGGCTTCGTCGATCTGCGCCATCGAGTTGGCAAACGACAGCCGCAGATAGCGCTCGGCAGCAAGCGGCCCGAAGTCGCGCCCGGGGGTTAGCGTGACATGGGCACGGTGCATCAGGTCAAAACAGAAGTCCCAACTGCTCGAGGCATGGGCGCTGCAATCGGCCCAGGCGTAAAACGCGCCGTCGGGTGGCACCGGCACCGCCAGGCCGATGCGCTCCAGGCCCGGCACGACACGATCTCGGCGGCGCTGGAATTCACCGCGCCGCTGTTCGTAGGCGGCGATCGACGCCGGCTCGAAACAGGCCAGCGCCGCGTGCTGCGCGATGCTGCTGGCGCAGATGTAGAGGTTCTGCGCGAGTTTTTCGACCGGCGCCACCAGCGCCGGCGGCAGCACCACCCAGCCCAGGCGCCAGCCGGTCATCGCGAAATATTTCGAGAAACTGTTGATCGAGATCACATCGTCGCCGTACTCGAGCGCGCTGTGGCCGAAGCGCTCGTCGTAACTCAAGCCGAGGTAGATCTCGTCGACGATCGAGACCCCGCCGCGGCTGTGTACGAAGTCGACGATGGCGCGCATCTGCGCCGGCTCGATCGAGGTGCCGGTGGGGTTGGAAGGCGAGGCCAGCAGCACACCACGCGCGGCGCTAGTCCACTGCGCTTGTACCGAGGCCGCGTCGAGCTGGAAGCGGCTCTGCGGCGAGGTCGGCAGCAGCCGCGCCTGCGCGCCGGTAGCGGCAACGAAGTGGCGGTTGCAGGGGTAGCAGGGGTCGGGCATCAAGACTTCGTCGCCAGCCTCGAACAAGGCCAGGCAGACGAGCTGCAATGCGGCCGACGCGCCGGCGGTGACGACGATGCGCGCCGGGTCGATGGCCAGCCCCCAGCGCTGCCGGTACCAGCCGCTGATCGCCTGGCGCAGCGGCAGGATGCCGGTGGATTGGGTGTACTGCGACCGGCCGCCGTCCAGGCAGGCCTTGGCCGCGGCGACGACCGCCGGTGCGGCAGTGAAGTCGGGCTCGCCGACGTTCATGTAGATCATCGGCTCGCCGCCGCGGCGCGGGTCGCACGCCGCGCCGGCAGCGACCTGCTGCGCGGCCTTGGCCATCTCCATGACGTAGAAGGGCTCGATCGAGCCGAGCCGCGCCGCCAGTTTCATTCGATGTCGGCAGCCGGCGTGGCGGGTGTCGCTGGCGCGCCGGCAGCGCCGACCGCGCTGCGGACGGCCTGTTCAGCGCGTTGACTACGCTCGGCGCGCGCCGCGGCAACCTCGACCGGCCGCAGGTCGGCGGCGGCCTTGTCGAGCACGCCGTTGACGTACTTGTGGCCATCGGTGCCGCCAAAACTTTTTGTCAACTCGACGGCTTCGTTGATCGCCACCTTGTACGGGATCTCGATGCAGTGCGCCAATTCCCACGCACCGATCAGCAGCGCGCCATGTTCGACTGGCGACAGCGCGCTGGTCTTGCGGTCGACATGGCGGGCGAGCACCGCGTCTAGCTCTGACGCGTCGCGCACGCAGCCATGGAGCAGCGCGTCGAAATGCGCGACATCACATTTGTCGAAGCCGTCGAGCTCGCGCATGTGGGCGTCGATGACAGCGATGTCCGACGCCGAGACGAGCCATTCGTAAAGGCCTTGCAGCGCAAATTCACGCGCGCGCCGGCGTGCTGACTTCGGTGCGACGCGGCGTGTCGGCCCGGCCTTCTTGGCGCCTTCAGTCATCGGTGCACCCCACGGCCTTCGGCCGACCCCGCCGAGCGGGGGCATTCGCATTTGGGGCGGCCCGGCATGCTCATCGGTGCACCCCACGGCCTTCGGCCGACCCCGCCGAGCGGGGGCATTCGCATTTGGGGCCGCCCGGCATGCTCACGACAGATCGTCCAGCAGGTTCGCCAGTTCGACCGCGACACGCGCCGCGTCGCGGCCCTTTTCTTCGGCGCGGGCCCAGGCCTGGTCCATGTTCTCGACGGTGAGGATGGCGTTGGCGATGCCGATGCCATGGTCGAGCGCGACGCGCGAAACGCCGGCGCCGCTCTCGTTGGCCACGAGTTCGAAGTGGTAGGTCTCGCCGCGCACGATGCAGCCGATGGCGACCAGCGCGTCGTGGTCGCCACTCTCGGCCAGCACCTTCAGTACCACCGGCACTTCCAGCGCGCCGGGTACGCTGACATGTTTGATATCACGCGCCGCGACGCCGAGCGTGGCCAACTCGGCCAGGCAGGCGTCGGCCAGGCGCGCCGTGATGGCGTCGTTGAAACGCGCCTGCACGATGCCGATTCGCAGGCCCTCGCCGTCGAGGTCGCTGCCACTACCCTTGTCTGCATCGAGCATGGATCTGTATTTTTTGTTGGTGGTCGCGACAATGCGTGACGACTATTGCGCCGCCGGCACGAAGCCGGTGATGTCGAGGCCATAACCGGCCACGCTGGGAATCTTGCGCGGGTTGCCGAGCAGCTTCATGCGGCCGATGCCCAGCTCGCGCAGGATCTGCGCGCCGACGCCGTAGGTGCGCAGGTCCATCTGCCTGCGCGGCGGTTCGCTGTCGCGCAGCGCCGGCAGCAGTTGTGGCAGCAGCGTCTCGACACCCTGGCCGCAGTTGAGCAGCACGGCCACGCCAGCCGACGCCGCCTGCAACGCCGCCAGCGCCTGTGGCAATGACCAGGCATGTGTCGCGCGGCCGCAGTCGAGCAGGTCCAGCGCGGTGAAGGGTTCGTGGACGCGGACCAGCACCTCGTCGGTCACCGTCCAGCGGCCCTGCGTCAGTGCCAGGTGCAACTCGCCGGTGCGGTCGCGGAAGGCGGTGCATTCAAACTCACCCTGCGCAGTGGTCAGGCTGCGCCGGCCGATGCGCGTGATGAGCGATTCGTTGTGGCTGCGAAAGCCGATCAGGTCGGCGATGGTGCCGATCTTCAGGCCATGTTCGGCCGAGAAAATCTCCAGGTCCGGCAGGCGCGCCATCGTGCCGTCTGCTTTCATGATCTCGCAGATCACCGAGGCCGGGGTCAGGCCGGCCATGCCGGCGAGGTCGCAGCCGGCTTCGGTATGGCCGGCACGCATCAGCACGCCGCCATCCTGGGCCTGGATCGGGAAGACGTGGCCGGGCAGCACCAGGTCGCGCGGCCGCGCATCGCGCGCCACCGCGACCTGCACCGTGCGCGCGCGGTCGGCGGCCGAGATGCCGGTGGTCACGCCTTCGGCGGCCTCGATGGAGACCGTGAACGCGGTGCCGTGGCGGGTACCGTTGCGCGCCGCCATCGGCGGCAGTTGCAAGCGCTCGCAGCGCTCGCGGGTCATCGTCAGGCAGATCAGGCCGCGGCCATGGCGCGACATGAAGTTGATCGCTTCCGGCGAGACATGGTCGGCGGCAAGCACCAGGTCGCCTTCGTTCTCGCGGTCTTCTTCATCGACGAGCACGATCATGCGGCCAGCAGCCAGCTCGGCAACGAGCTCGGGAATCGGTGAAATGGCCATCCAGCGATTGTAGGTGGCGGGGCTGTGCTGAGCCTGTCGCGGGCACGACGCCAGCACAACATCAATCAGCGGCGGCCTCGCGGCCGAATTCAAGCCGGGCGCAGCATCAGGCGCAGGTCGGGGCCGATGCGTTCGATATCGGTGTAGGCCCAGCGGCGGCCGTCGCCGAGTGCGGTCAGCGTGCCGGGGGCACCCAGCGCGGCCATCTCGCGGCCGTCGCCGAGCAGCGTCGGCGCCAGGTAGACCAGCAATTCGTCGACGAGCCCGGCGCGCAGCAGTGAGGCGTTGAGCTTATGGCCGGCCTCGACATGCAGCTCGTTGATGTCGCGCTGCGCCAGCATCCCGAGCATCGCAGTGAGGTCGACCTTGCCATGCGCGCCGGGGCAGATCGCGATTTGTGCACCTCGCTCGTGCAGCGCGGCGGCGCGGCTTTCATCGTCGGCCGCGGCGAAGATGAGCACCTCGCCCGGCGGCGCGAGCAGCCGCGCGGTGGGCGGTGTCTGCAGCTGTGAATCGACGACCACGCGCAGCGGCTGGTGCTGGGTGGGCACCAGGCGTACATCCAGCCGGGGGTCGTCATCGAGCACGGTGCCGATGCCGCTGAGCACTGCGCCGGCACGCCGGCGCCAGTGGTGGCCGTCGGTGCGCGCGGCCTCTGACGTGATCCACTGGCTGCGGCCGTCGGGCAGGGCGGTGCGGCCGTCGAGCGAGGCCGCGATCTTCATCCGCAGCCAGGGCCGGCCCCGTTCGATCAGCGAATGAAAGCCGATATTCAGCTCTCGACATTCGAGCGCAAAGGCCGCGTCGGCAAAGTCGACCCCGATGCCGGCGGCACGCAGCCGCGCCACGCCGCGGCCGTCGACGAGGTGGTAGGGGTCGCCGATGCCGATCACGACCCGCTTGATCCCCGCGGCGACCAACGCATCGGCACAAGGCGGTGTACGGCCGTGGTGCGCGCAAGGCTCGAGCGTGACCCAGGCGGTGGCGCCACGGACGTCGACGCCGGCGGCGCTTGCGGCAAACAGCGCCGCGGCTTCGGCGTGCGCCGATCCAGCGGCTTGGGTGAATCCGGTGGCAAGCACGCGGCCGTCGGCATCGCCGATGACACAGCCAACGCGCGGGTTGGGATCCGACAGGCCGATCGACTGCCGCGCCAGGGCCAGCGCTTCGCGCAGGCGCAGATGGTCAAGGTCGTGCAGCGGCATGCGGGGGCAGTCTACGCGGCGCGGTCCAAGCGCCGCTGCATCAAGCGCTGCTGCGCCGGGTCGGGCGATCAAGCACACCGGCTGCCGAGCGCATCAAGGCGTCGACGGCAGCGGCAGTTGTTCCAGTGTGTTGGCGTTGATGAAGTCGCCGCTGGCCGGATT
>JAYUSP010000114.1:0-7504 GCA_043755615.1 Betaproteobacteria bacterium | reverse complement strand
CGACCGACTTCCTGCTCAAGTTCTGCGAGTACGTGCTGCCGCTGGTCCAGGCCGAGACCGACAAGGCCAAGCGCCTGGCGCTGCTCGAGCAGATGCGTGCCTACGCACTCGGCCATGCCTGCTATATCGCCGGCTCTGTGGTCTCGGCGCCCTATGTCGACGCGGTCGAGTTCGAGCCCGGCAGCAGCACGGCGCTGCCGCCGCGTCTGAAGCTCAGCGTGCAGGCGGTGCGCGGCGCGCTCGAAGAAGCCGTGTCGCGGCAGGTCTACCGGCGCAACAACCCACGCGGTGGCGACTGGAGCGGCTGGCTGCCCAACCCCGACCAGGTGCCGTCGATCTTCTTCGACGCCTACAGCGCCGCCGCCACGGTGACCTATGGGCCCGGCGCGCGCGTGGCCGGCTCCAAGGCCTTCAACGACCAGCTTGCACGCGACCAGCCGCCGGCGCTGTCGACCGACTTGCTGCGCGACGGTTATGGCACCTACCGGCTGCTCACCGAACGCGGTTATGCCTGGACCTACGGCGACTGGCTGCTCGCCACGCTGTTCATGTTCATCCCGCCGTCGCTGATGTTCCCGTTTTCGGCGCTGCTGCCGCAGGGCCGCCATTTGCGGCGCGACGGCGACGATGCCTTCTTCGACGGCAAGCCCGCGAACGAACAGCGCGACGGCGAGCGCGCGCTCTTCGAGGTTCTGACATTCCCGCTCGCGGCCAACGCGCTGACGCCGCTGATCATGATGATCTGGCTCATGGCCGGCAGTTATCTCGGCGTGGGCAAGGAGACCATCTTCGGCCTCATCAACGCGATCATCGGCCTGGTCCTGGCGGTGGCCTTTTTTGCCACCCTCGGCAGCGACGCCCCGGCCTGGGCGCGCTGGCTGTTTTTCTTCTTCGTCCCGCTCGGCCTTTGCATCGCGCATATCGCCTACGTGCTCGGCCGCGGCGGCCAGGACAAACGCCATTGGCAGGTCGCGATGAGCTCGATCAGCCTGCTTGCAATCGCCATCGTCTTTGTCGTTTGTTTTGTCGCCTTCTTGCATTTCGGCGTCGAAAGAGTTGTTGATGACGGCGCCGGGAACGGCCTGTTCTGGGGCCTGGCTGTCGTCTGGCTGGTCATCGTCGTCGTGCTCTGGCTGGTCGCCGCCGGTCTGCTCACCAAGCTCGACAACAGCACGCCGGGGGTCACCCGCAACGACTTTGCCGGCGGGCGCCGACATTTCCTGCGCCTCTTCGACGACACCACGCTGGGGCAGGGGCACCTGCCGACATCGCCGCCGACGCCGGTGGCGACGCTCGCGCAGCGCCTGTACCCGACCGAGCGCCAGCCGGTGCTCAAGCTGTGGTGGACCGGCGCCGGCCGCCTCTTCGTGCGCAGCGACCGCGATGCGCTCGTCTTCGCTTTTGCCGCCGACGGCTCGGGCACGACCCAGACCGTGCTCGCGCCGATCGCACCGATGAGCGCGATCGAGTTCGGCGAGTTGCTCAAGCGGTCGGTCAAGGACAACGCCGGCAACTTCAGCGGCGAACTCAAATACGAGCGCTTCGTCGTCGACGAACCGCTCGACGGCCAGCTTGGCACCGGCCAGGTTTTTGCTGACCATGGTGACGACCAGGCCACGGTCGAAACTCAAGCCACCGAGCGCGCGAAGTTCAAGTCCGTGCCGGTGGCCGACCAACTGCCTTATGTGCTGCACCTGGCGCCGCGGCGCGCGGCAGCGGTTCATTTCGGTGCTGGTGGCGCGCTCTTGCCGGCGGATGCGCCCGCCGCGGCCGCGGTGATCGTCGGCGCCGGCAATATCACGCTGAGTGTCGCTGCCGGCTCGGCCGATGTTGTCGGCGACGCGGCCACGCGATTCAGGGACTTCTTTGTCCCTGGCGATGTCATCGAAACCACCGGCCTGGCGCCCAACGAGCAGGCGCGGGTGGTCACCGACGTGCGCGACGACCAGCACCTGACGGTGAACCTCGCCTTCGCGGCGTTCGCCGCCGCCACCACCTTCCGCCGACGGGCGCGCGACCGCGAGGCCGATCTGGTTTCGCCCGGGCAGATCGCCAACAGCCGCACCGTTTTCCGCCAGGTCGTCGGCACCGCGGCGGCGGCTTTCGACGTCACGCTCAAGGCCGGCGACCTCATCATCGCCACGCCGCCCGGCGGCGGGCCAAGCGAGACCCGGACCGTCACCGCCGTGGTCTCGCCGACGCTGATCAACGTCGACGCGCCGTTCAGCGTGGCCTTCCCCGATTCGACCGCGGCGCTGCCCTGGGCCGGTTTTGTGCGCCCGGGCCGGCTCTCGGCGCAGGGCATCAACTTCGCCGCGGCCGACCCGACGCCGCTGTTTGCCGGCGACTCGCTGCTCGACCGCGCCGCCGACCTGGCCACGCTGCTGTGCCTGGGCACCAGCTCGCACATGCTGTTGCCGGCGGAGCAGGCGGCGGTGGCCGTGGGTGATGCCGACGCGCGGCATGGCGCCATCGCCAAGGCGCAGCAGGTCTTTCGCAACTGGAACCTCGACCATCGGCGCGTCGGCGAGTGGCGCATGCTCGTCGGTGGTGGTGCGGTGAGTGAAAAACACGGCAACGCCGACCGCGCCGACGTGCTGCAGCCGGCGCTGCCCGCAGCGCTGCGCACGCTGTCGGCGGCCGGCGAGCCGCTGGCCAACGAGCTCGGCTGGACGACCTTGTTTGCGAGCTGGCTCGACATGGCACACCGGCCCGGCAACGATAGCCATGCCGGCGATGTTTTTGCGCCTGGGGGCCAGAGCAACCTGAAGCTGTCGCAGGCCGTGGCCTACCTGCTCAACCTGCCGACGCCGGCTTAAGAGTCTGAGCCCAAGATGGCCGACGACACCCTGCCAGGCGACGACATCCGCGGCCGCACGGGCGCGTTTCTTGCGCGTCTGGGTGTGTCCGACGCGTTCTACACCAGCGCGATCCTGCGCTCGGTGCTGCGCGCGGTGCTCGACCCCGCCGATCCGGCGCAGACACCCTGGCAGCCGATCGGCGCGCGCAATATCGGCGGCCGCATCCGGGCCCTGGCGCAAGACCCGCGCAACCCCTTGATCATCTACGCCGGCAGCGCGCATGGTGGTGTTTTCAAGACCACCGACGGCGGCGACACCTGGGCGCCGATCGGCCAGCCCGAAGATGCGTTCCCGGTCGGCGCGCTGGCCATCGACGCCGTCGATCCGAACATCCTCTACGTCGGCACCGGCGAGCCGGTGACGCTGACGATTGCCTTCGCCGGGCCGGGTGTGATCCAGGCCTTTGGCGGCACGGCTACGGGCTCGGGCTTCTACCGCTGCAATCAAGGTGTCTTGCCGCTGGCCTTTGTCCACGAGGCCGGCTCGCATTCGGTGACGGTGGCGGCGGGCAATGTGCCCGGCCCCGGCGAAGCCGATCGTTATTCGCGCATCGTTGCCGACCCCAACGTCTTGGGGCGGCTGTGGATAGCCAGCGACAGCGGCCTGTGGCGGCGCGAGCCGGCGGGCACCTTCCACCGCGAGCCGGTGCCCAACCCGGCGCCGGTGGCCGCAGCGCTGCAAGGCGCGCCAGTGGGTGCGGCGGTCACCGATGTCGTGCTCGTCGAGAATCCAAATCCGCAGCAGCCGCGCACCTATGTGCTCTATGCGGCGGTCGCCTCGGTGGGCATCTTCCGCGGCCTTTATACCCGTGCCGCGGCAGGTGATGTGGTCTGGGAGCCGGCGCCTTTGGCCAACGGCCTGCCAGCAGTCAGCACGCCGGCATTGCAGAGCCACGACCGCATCCGCATCGCGGCGTGCAAGTCGTTTCCGAACCATGTCTACGCGGTGTTCGAAAATGGCCTGCCGGCGTTTGGCCCCGACCAGCGCGCGGTGCTCAACGTTTTCCATTCTGCGAATGGCGGCAACACCTGGACGCCTGGCCCCGCGCCGGCGCTGCCGGCCTCGCCGCGCAACCTGATCGGCGACCTGCCGGTATTGCCGCCGGTGGTCGCCGTGGCACAGCCCAACGGCGGCCAGCCCTGGTCGCATATGGAAGTCAGCGTCCATCCTGACAACCCGGCGATCGTCGTTGCCGGCGGCCTGAACCTGGTCATCAGCCGCGACTTCGGCGCGACCTGGGTGCGCATCCTGGAGTGGCAGAACTTCGGCGCCGGCGACCGATCGCAGCATGGCGACCAGCACGCGCTGATGTTCGATGCCGCCGACCCGCGGCGGCTGTGGGTCGGCAACGACGGTGGCATCGCGATGGCGCCCGACATCGTGCAGACCAACCCGCTCAGCGCGGCGACCTGGCGCAAGCGCAGCCACGGCATCCAGGCGGCGCAGTTCAACGATATCGCGGTCCACCCGAACCCGGCCTACCCCTTCATCATCGGCGGCGGCTTGCAGGACAACGCCAGTTTTGCGTCGTTCGGCGGCGAAACCTGGTTTCCGATCGGTGACGCCGACGGTGGCCAGGTGGCGTTTGACTTCAACGACCCGCGTACCTTCATCGCGCCCAACCAGTCGCTGCTGGTGCGCAGCACGGTGGTCAGCCCGACGACCGTGTCGCCCAACCCGGGGCGCTACCCGCTCGTGCAGCGGCGGCCGGTGAATGCCGACTTGAACACCCCTAACGATCACTTTGCGGTGCAGCTCAACCTGCGCGAAGTCGCGCCGCTGAATACCGCCGCGGCGCTGTTCATCCCGATCGTCGAGCAGCACCGCACGACGCCCGGGCATCTGCTGATCGGGCGCGGTTCGGCGGCGGTGCCTCCTGCGGCGACGGCCGTGTTGGCGGCCAGGTTGTTCGTCAGCCGTGACTTCGGCACCGGCTTCGCGGATGTCAGCCTGCCGGCGGCGACCTTCGCGCCGGCACCTGTTGCCAGCCGTGACGTCAGTGCCATCGCCTACGGCAACGGCGCGGCAGACGCCACCGACTGGTGGGTCGGCACCAGCCTGGGCGAAGTCGCACGGCGCAGCAACGTCGGCCCGACTGCTGCGGTGTGGAACCTGGTCGCGCTGCCCGCCGCCGCAGCCGCCAACATGATCACGCGCATCAGCGTCCACCCGGCCGACGAACGTTATCTCGCGGTGGCCACCGCCAGCCCGGTGGCGCCTTTCCAGGGCCGCGTTTTTCTGAGCCTCGACCGCGGCACCAACTGGGCCGACATCACCGGCCAGGCGGCGGTTGGCGCGCCGGTTGGCGGGCCTGCGCTGCAGAGCCTGCCGCCATCACCGATCACCAGCCTGGTTTTCGACCCGCAGCCCGCCGCGGCCGCTGGTCAGGTGCTCTTTGCCGGCACGCTGGCGGGGGTCTACGTGATTCGCAACCTGCCGCGCCGTCGCGTGCCGCCGGCGAATGCCGCAGTCAACGCCTTCAACCCGTCGTGGATGACTTTCCATGCCCGCGGCGGCAACGGCCCATTGCCGCTGACCCTGGTCAACGACCTCAAACTGGTGCGCCTGCCGCGCCTGGCCGGCGCCGCTGCGGGCACGCCCGAAGCCGTCGACCGCCAGCGCCTGATCGCCGCGCTGTACGGGCGCGGCATGTACGTCACCGACATCACCAGCTACCCGGTGGCCGGGCCGGCCGCCGGCGGGCCGCCGCAGCGCCTGTATATCCGGCAGACGGTGGTCGAAGACGGCCTGCGCTATCCGCGGCCAACTCCGGCAACGCTGAACGCTGCGCCCGGTGCTGGCGACCAGCCGCGCCTCGGCGGCGACCCGCGGCTGCCGACCGCGCCGGCGCCTTTCCCGCAACTCTTCGACGACCACCACGGCTACGACATCCGCGTCGATACCGCGCCGTACCAGTTTTTCGAAGACGTGATGGACGGCGTCGAGTTTGACGAAGACCTGCGCACGCAGCCGGTCCAGCCCGGCGAGCGCAACGTGATTTACGTGCAAATCCACAGCAGCGGCTGGCAGGTCGTGCCCCAGGCCACGGTGCACCTGTTTTTTGCCGAAGCCCCGGCACCCGGCGCCAACGCCGCCGACCCGCCGCTGCCCAATCTGCATGCCGACTTCTGGGCCCACTTCACCGAAGACCCGCTGCCCGCACCAGCGCCGGCCGTGGTCGCGCCGGCCGCCGTCTGGCAACGTGCCGGCAAGCCCGCGCTGCTGACGCGCATCGGGCCCAACCAGCCGGCGGTGGCGCGCTTCGAGTGGGTGCCGCCGGCAGCACTCGCGACGACCGATGCCCAGACCCGATTCGTCGCGCTGCTGGCGGTGTGCACGACGGCTGCCGACCTGCTGCCGGCGGCGCCGCCGGTGTTGATGTCGGCGCTCGTGCGCAACGAGCGCCGCGCGGCGTTTCGGGTCGCGGCGGCGGCGCGTTTTGTGCCCGACCTCTACATCCGCGACGGCCTTGACGACGACGGCCGCCTCGGTGGCGTGGCCTATGGTGGCCGCAGCCCGGACATCATCGTCGTCGCGGCCGCGCCGGCCGACCCGGTGGCGGCCTTCAGCGACCTCGGCGACGACCGCGCGGCCGACCGCATCCGCGGCGGCGGTGGTGGCAATGTCGTCTACGTGCGTGTGCACAACCGCAAGGCGGTGGATACCGCGGCCGATGTCGAACTCTTCTGGGCGACTCCGAACCTGCCCGTCAGCACCGCGGCCAACCAGGCCAGCCCGCCCTTCGACCAGGCCAAGTGGCAGGCCATCGCGCCGGTGGATGCGATCAACGTCACGGTGCCGGCACGCGGCAGCAAGCTAGCGCGCTTCGACTTCAGCGCCGCACCCGCGCCCGAGCCCGGCATCCAGAACGCGCTGGCCTTCATCGCGCTGATCAAGTCGCGCGACAGCGGCGATCCGGCGCCGGTGCAGGCCGCCGTCGATACGCCAGCGGAGTTCTGGCAGCTCTTCCTGACGCTGGCGAGCTCGAACAACGCGGCGTTGCGGGCGCTGCGGTATGCGTGAACCGAACACGAGCCGAACACGAGCCGAACATGAGCTGAACACGAAACGAACGCGAACCCAAGCTGACCCTAAGTCGAAGCCATGGCCCCCGAATCCGCCTTCTTCCAAGCCCTGACGGCCTACCTCAGCGGCGCCGGCGTGCTGCTGCCGGCGCCGGCACGCATCGGCGTCGCCGAGCCGGTGGTGGCGGGCGAGTTGCCGGCAGTGGTGTTGTGGCTCGACGAAGTGCATCACCTGGGCGCCGGCCTCGGCGAGCGCGCCTCATTGATCAGCGATGGCGCCTTGCCAGTCACCGCGCGCATCGACCTCGCCAACCCGGTGCTGCCCGAGGACTTGAGCTTTCGCCTGCTCAGCGCCGACCGCCGCACGCTGGTGCTGCCGCATGGCGGCTGGGTCAAGGCTGATGGCACGACCGGCTTGCTGTCGTCGGCCGACCTGCAAATCACCGTTGCCGGCGCGCCGCGCACGGTGGTCAACGCCGCCCCCGATGCCGCCGAGGTGCGGCCCGATGCGGCGGTCGGCACCTTGCTCTTTGGCGCTGCGCTGCCCGCCGCCGGCATCGTGCAGGCGACTTATGTGCTCGGGCAGTGGGAGCGCCGCATGACACCGATTGCCGGCGC
>JAYUSP010000113.1:0-2572 GCA_043755615.1 Betaproteobacteria bacterium | reverse complement strand
TGAAATTGCGCAGCGTTGGCGACTCGGCTCAGAGGCTCTCCGGTTCTTCGAGCCCGTGGTTGGCTCTGCGCCTTTGAGATGGACGCGCAGACCCTGCGCCAGGTGCCGAGGGTTCTGCACACGCAGCGCCTCACGCTTGAGTCGCCGCGGGTCGAGCATGCGCGGGCCTTCGTCGACATGCTCAACGCATCGCTCGCCGGCTGGCGCTTCATCGGTTGGGGCCAGGAGCCGCGCGACATGGCCTGGGCCGAACGCTTCTGCGTTCGCGGTGCGCAGTATGTCGAGGACGGCGAGGATCTGATCTTCACCGTGTTCGACACCACAAGCCGCGACTGCATCGGCCGCATCGACCTGCACAGCTTCGACTTCGATACGCCGCGTTGCGAGATCGGCTATGCCGGCCATGTGCAGCATGCGGGCAAGGGACTGATGCGCGAAGCCACGACAGCGGTCATCGAGCTCGGCTTTTCGATCGGCTGCGAGCGCATCGAGGCTTTCAGCGACCTGCGCAACCGGCGCGCGATCGAATTTGCGCTCGGCCTGGGCTTCGAGTCCGAAGGCGTGGTGCGCTCGCGCGAGCGCGACCCGCAAGGGCTGCTGTGCGATCAGGTGATGCTGGCCCGGCTGCGGCCGGCGACAACCGTCGATCAGACGCCGATGTCGGTGCCCTTGTAGAGGCTTGCCAGCGGCAGGTCGGCGGCGTCGGGGACGGCGAGTGCGTCGCCAGGACCGATGCTGCGCATCAGCCAAGTGCCGTCGGTGTCGCGGGTGTGCGCCTCGACGCTCGGCTCGGACTGATTCACGACCCAGTAAGCCTGCAAGCCCGGCAGCTTGCGGTAGGCCATGCGCTTTTCGCGGCGATCCACGCTTTCACTGCTTTCACTCGTCACCTCGACCACCAGCAGCGCGTCACGAGCCAGCTTGTCGCCTGCGGCCGTAGCCGATCCGCAATACACCAGCACGTCGGGGTAGTAGACGCTGTTGACAGCCTCGACGTGCAGCTTCATGTCGTTCACGAAAACCTGACAGGACGTGCCTTCGAAACGATCCTCGAGCAGCCGGGCCAGATTGAGAGCGATGCGGTTGTGCCGCATCGTCCCGCCAGTCATCGCGTGGATGCTGCCGTCGACAAACTCGTGGCGCAGCGGACTCGAATCTTCCTGCTCGAGGTAATCGAACAGGTGCAGCGGCGATTGCAAGGCGTGAGCCATCGCCCGATTCTACGCAGCGGGTTTCGGCGCCGTTTCGGTAAGGGCCTGGGCATTCCTACAATCGCCGCCTCGCTACGCACCATGCCCGCGCCATGCCCGTCAACCTGCCCGCCCCGAACCCGCACGACCTGCATCCCGTCCCGGGCCTGCGCCTGGGCATCGCCATGGCGGGCGTGCGCAAGACCAACCGGCGCGATCTGCTGGTGATCGAGTTCGACGCCGGCTCGACGGTCGCGGGCGTCTTCACGCGCAACCGTTTCTGCGCCGCGCCGGTGCAGCTGTGCCGCGAGCATCTGGCTTCGACGACGCAGCCGCGCGCGCTGCTCGTCAATACCGGCAATGCCAACGCCGGCACCGGCGAGGACGGCCTGGCGCGGGCGCGCGAAAGCTGCCGCGCCCTGGCTGCGCAACTCGGCATCGAACCCCCGCAGGTGCTGCCGTTTTCCACCGGCGTGATCATGGAAACGCTGCCGGTCGAGCGCATCGTGGCCGGCCTGCCGGCGGCCATCGCCAATCTCGAGGACGACAACTGGGCGCTTGCGGCCGAGGCCATCATGACGACCGACACCGTGCCCAAGGCGGCCTCGCGCCGGCTCGTGATCGGCGGCAAGACGGTCACCCTCACCGGCATCGCCAAGGGCGCCGGGATGATCCGCCCCGACATGGCGACCATGCTCGGCTTCATCGCCACCGATGCTTCGATCGCGCCGGCGCTGATGCAGGGCTTGCTGCAGGACGCGGCCGACCTGTCGTTCAACCGGATCACGATCGACGGCGATACCTCGACCAACGACTCGCTGCTGCTGATCGCGACCGGCCGCGCCGGCCATGCACCGATCAACGACCTGACGGCCGGCGACGGCGCGACTTTCAAGGCGGCGCTGGTCGACCTGGCGCAGCAGCTCGCCCAGGCCATCGTGCGTGACGGCGAGGGCGCGACCAAGTTCATCACGGTGCGCATCGAGGGCGGTGCGAGCGTCGACGAGTGCCGAAAGGTCGGCTACGCGATCGCCCATTCGCCGCTCGTCAAGACCGCCTTCTTTGCGAGCGACCCGAACCTCGGACGCATCCTCGCCGCGGTGGGCTACGCCGGCATCGACGACCTCGACCAGACCCGGATCGATCTCTTCCTCGACGACGTGCATGTGGTGGTCGGCGGCGGCCGCCACCCCGACTACCGCGAGGAACACGGCCAGCGCGTGATGAAGCAAAGCGAGATCACGGTCCGGGTCGACCTGCACCGCGGTGCGTCCAGCGCGACCGTGTGGACCTGTGACCTGAGCGTCGACTACGTCAAGATCAACGCCGACTATCGGAGCTGACTACCGGAGCTGACTACCGAAGCTCACCGGCCGAAACTC
>JAYUSP010000112.1:0-2575 GCA_043755615.1 Betaproteobacteria bacterium | reverse complement strand
GGACGGCGCTCAGCCAGATCGGCGCCTCGCCGAGGACGGTGTCGGGCCAGCGGCGGTCGGGCAAGTTGGGCCGCGCAGACGCGCGGTATTTGGTGGCGGGGTGGCTGAGCATGGGCATCAGGTTTTCCTTGGGCGAGGGGTCTGTGCGACGCAGCTTGAGACGACAAGAAAAAAGGCCCGCTGCGTTACGCTGGCGGGCCTTTGATCCGGGAAGAGAAAGTCGTGGATGGTCAGCGCGCCGAATGCACTCCGGGTAGTAGCAGCAAAAGGGTGATGGCGCGGATCATGTGAAGATCACTTTAGCACATCAACGGTGCAGGCCCTGCTCGTCGGGCTCGTCGGTTGAGGTCGCGATCACGCTGGCGTGCCGGCCCTTGGCCTTGCGCCAGGCATAGACCGCGTAGCCCGACAGGCCGTAGAGGCAGAACAGCGCAAACAGCACGCGCGGCGGGTCGAGCGCGATGAAGGCGATGCCCAGCGCGATGGCCACGATCACCGCAAAAGGCACCGTGCGTTTGCCGCCGACGACCTTAAAACTGTAGAACGGCGCGTTGGTGACCATCGACAGGCCAGCGTACAGCGTCACCGCAAACGCGGTCCAGGCGATCCAGTCGATCTTGGACACGTCCTTGTAGCCGAGATCATCCAGCACATAGATCAGCCCCATCACCAGGGCTGCGGCAGCCGGGCTGGGCAGGCCCTGGAAAAACCGTTTGTCGACGACGCCGATGTTGACGTTGAAGCGCGCCAGCCGCAACGCCGCGGCGGCGATATAAACAAAGGCCGGGATCCAGCCCAGCCGGCCGAGGTCCTGCAGCGCCCACTGGTACATGATCAAGGCCGGTGCGGCGCCGAAGCCGACCATGTCACAGAGGCTGTCCATCTGCTCGCCGAACGCACTCTGTGAGTTCGTCATGCGCGCGATCCGGCCGTCCAGGCTGTCGAGGATGGCTGCAATGAAGATGCCGATGCAGGCCACCTCGAAGCGGCCGTTCATGGCCATCACGATCGAGTAAAAGCTCGCGAACAAGGCCGCCAGCGTGACCGCATTGGGCAGCACGTAGATGCCCTTGCGGCGGGGCCGCGGCGGGGCCTCGGAATCTTCGGCCCCGGCCGCGCGTGACTGCTCGTCGTTCATCGGCGCGAGGATAGCGCGATCAGCGCACGCTCATGTCGTGCCGGGCCGCCCCAAGCGGCCTGACGTCCCTTCGGGGGGCAGCGAAGGCGCAATGCGACAAGCGTGGGGGCCGTCATTTCAGTTGCGGCTGCGGTCGACGAGCTTGTTGGCCTTGATCCACGGCATCATCGCGCGCAGCTTCTCGCCGACAACCTCGATCTCGTGCTCGGCCATCAGGCGGCGGCGCGACAACAGCGTCGGCGAGCCGGCGCGGCTCTCGAGGATGAAGCTCTTGGCGTACTCGCCGGTCTGGATGTCACGCAGGATGGCGCGCATCGTCTCTTTGGTCTGCGCGTTGACGACACGCGGGCCGCTGACGTACTCGCCGTACTCTGCATTGTTCGAGATCGAGTAGTTCATGTTCGCGATGCCACCTTCGTAGATCAGGTCGACGATCAGCTTGAGCTCGTGCAGGCATTCGAAATAAGCCATTTCGGGTGCATAGCCCGCCTCGACCAAGGTCTCGAAGCCGGCCTTGATCAGCTCGACCGCGCCGCCGCAGAGCACGACTTGCTCGCCGAACAAGTCGGTCTCGGTCTCTTCGCGGAAATTGGTCTCGATGACACCGGCCTTGCCGCCGCCGTTCGCTGCGGCATAACTCAAAGCGAGGTCACGCGCCTTGCCGCTCTTGTCGGCATGCACGGCGATCAGGTGCGGCACGCCGCCGCCGCGCGCATAGGTGTCGCGCACGGTGTGGCCGGGGGCCTTGGGCGCAACCATCCAGACATCGAGATCGGCGCGCGGCACGACCTGGCCGTAGTGCACGTTGAAGCCATGCGCAAAGGCCAGCGACGCACCCTGGCGGATATTTGGTTCGATGTCTTCGCGGTAGACGGTGGCGATCTGCTCGTCAGGTAGCAGGATCATCACGACGTCGGCTTCTTTGACCGCATCGGCGACCGATCGCACCTTGAGCCCGGCCTTCTCGGCCTTGACCCACGAAGCGCCACTCGGACGCAGGCCGACGGTCACCTTGACGCCGCTGTCGTTGAGGTTCTGCGCATGGGCGTGGCCCTGCGAGCCGTAGCCGACGATGGTCACGTTTTTGCCCTTGATCAGGCTCAGGTCGGCGTCTTTGTCGTAGTAGACCTTCATGATTTCTTTTCTCCTGTTGAACGGAATGGAACGGAATGGAATGGTTCGGAGGGGTCAAACCCGCAGGATGCGCTCGCCGCGCCCGACGCCGCTGGCCCCGGTGCGCACGGTTTCGAGAATCGCCGCGCGGTCGATCGCGACGAGAAAGGCATCGAGCTTGGCGCAGTCGCCGGTGAGCTCGATCGTGTAACTCTTTTCAGTCACGTCGATGATGCGGCCGCGGAAGATTTCGGTCATGCGCTGCAGCTCGTCGCGCTCCTTGCCGACCGCGCGCAGCTTGATCAACATCAGCTCGCGCTCGAT
>JAYUSP010000111.1:0-2591 GCA_043755615.1 Betaproteobacteria bacterium | reverse complement strand
TGCCGCCGAGCGTGAGGGCCTTGCTCTGCCGTCATTCGAGTGCGGCTTCGAGGCCGTTGGCCTTGGCCCTGGCGGCGTTGAAGATATCGGGGAGCCTCCAAGCGGGATCAAACCAGGAACGCCATGGCGCCGACTGCGCCCGGGGCATTTCGGGGCTGAGCCTGTCGGCTCGATACTGGCATTGCAAGCGTATGCAACGACTGCGCAATCCATCGCGGTAGAACCCTGACGCGGAATGTGGTGTGCACGCAGAAGTCGGCCTTCGACGGCCGCGCAGGGTGATGCCGCGTTCGTATGCATCCACGAGCGCCGGGTCAGTACGCGAGAGGGCTGGTTCCGGCTGCGGCGGCCTGCCGCAGCGCCTGCGTGATCAGACCTGTGCTGACGGTCGCAAAGTAGCGTCCGCCCCAGGCGGCATAGCGCTCTTCCTCGTCGCGCGTCAGCGCCAGCACGCCAGGGCAGTTGCCCGCCGACGCAACCGCGCGAAGCGCGCGCTCGATGGCCGCTTGCACCGGCTCATCAGTCCAGCGGTTTTCGTGCCCCATGCTGTGCGCCAGGTCGTTGGGGCCGACGAACACCGCGTCGACGCCAGGAACGGCGGCAATCGCGCCCGCATTGGCCACCGCCTCGGGTGTTTCGAGCATGACCACGAGCACCACGCCGTGATTGCTGAGCTTGGTGTGCGCGGGTCCGCCGAAGGCGCCGTAGCCGGCGGCGCGCGAGCTGAACGCACTGCCACGTTGGCCGCCGCCACGGTGCTTGTCGGCCGCATCGTCGGCGCCTGCGGCGCGCGCGCCGGGCCACGGGTAGCGCACCCGCTGCACCAGGCGTTGCGCCTGCTCGGCGGTATTCACCATCGGGATCTGCAACCCGCTGGCGCCCATATCCAGCGTGCGTGCGATGTCGTGCTCGAAGCAGCGCACGATGGGCGGGATGCCGCTGGCCCGCGCCGCGCGCAGCATGTGCTCGGTGGTCTGAAAGTCGGCACTGCCATGTTCGTTGTCGATGACGATGAAGTCAAAACCGGCGTAGGCACACATCTCGACGATCGCCGGTGAGGGGATGCCATTGAAGATGCCACGCAGGCGCCGGCCGCTGCGCAGCATCTCGGGCAGGCGGGTGTCGATCGGATGGTGAGGGTGCATCGGCGGGGATCCTCGGGTCAGCGCTGGGCACGATCGACAAAGCGCTTGGTCGCGACATAGCCGTTGGCGTCGATGGCCAGGTCGTGCCGGCCCGCGGCGGCGATGACGGCGTCGTCCCAGGTGATTCGTTTGCGCTCGTCACCGGACGTGAACAGCAGCGCCAGCGCGTCGCCGCAGCCGGGTAGGCCGGCGTCGAGCAGCCCATGCTCTGACCAGCGCAGGTCCTTGAAGCGAACGATGCGCCGCACCATCTCTTCGGGTGGCCAGACACGCAGCCGGGTGATTTCATCCAGGGTCATCGGCTCGACACATCGGGTGCCGGCGGCGAGCGTGTCGCCGCGCCGGCGGTCGATGATCTGGTAGTCCTCGGTCAGCACGACGCCCTGCCGGGCCGCGGCCGCCAAGGTTGTCGGGCCCCAGAGAATTCCGCCGGTGGAGTCGCCGCTCAGCGCGGTGAACATGAAGCCGTCATCGACGCCGATATTCGTGAAGCCGCGATAGAGCCAGGTCGGCACCGTGATGATGTCGCCTTCGCCGATATCGGCGGCGCTGGCTTCAGGGTTGAAGCCCCACTGGATGCGCCAGTCGCCGCGGGTGCAGATGAAGACCTCGCAAGTGAAGTGCATGTGCGGCGGGTTGATGCGGCCATGCGGCATCGAGACACCACCGAGCTGAAAGCCGTGCGGCTCGCGCAGGCTCACCGGTTGGTTCGGGTTCTGCGATACCCCCGGGCCGATGAGCGCGTAGTTGTATTTGGGCGTGCATTCGGGCAGGCAGTAGTCGATGAACGCCTCGGTGCTGTAGCGCAGGCCCGAAAACGGGATGAAACGCTCGCGCAGGGCTTCAGGGGTGATCATGCAAAGGGTTCCGGTGGGGTCGGCAAACGCAGGCCGGTGGGCGTGTCAAACCAGTACAGCCGCGCGAGGTCGAAGCGGATGCCGATCTGCTCGTCGGGTTGCAGGCGCAGGCTCTTCGGGGCTTTGACCGCCATCAGTTGCGCACCGATCATCACCGTGGCCATCGTGCACTCCCCCAGCAACTCGAAGCCGAAGACGCGGGCCTGCAAGTGGGCGTCGGCCAGGCTGCTCAAGTGGATGTCCTCGGCGCGTGCACCCAGCGTCAGCGGGCCGCTTCGCGGCGCTGGCAGCACGATAAAACGACCGTCTTCGGTGCGTACGCCGCCGGCCTCTGCGTGCACCGGCAGCAGGTTCATTGCCGGGCTGCCGATGAAACCGGCGACAAAGGTATCTGCCGGGTCGTCGTAGATCTGCTCGGGGGTGCCGAGCTGGCGAATTTCGCCGTCGCACATCACCGCCACGCGGTGCGCCAGCGTCATTGCCTCGATCTGTCGTGGGTGACGTAGATCGTTGTCACCGCCAACTCGAGCGCCAGGTGCTTGATCTGCGCGCGCGCGACCACGCGCAACTTGGCGTCCAGGTTGGATAG
>JAYUSP010000110.1:0-2596 GCA_043755615.1 Betaproteobacteria bacterium | reverse complement strand
CGCCAAATGGCCGACAGCATGGGGTCCAGCGTGAAGCTAACGAACAGACTGACCAGCACGGCCACCACCACGGTGATGCCAAACGGGTAAAAGAACTTGCCGATGATGCCGCCCATGAAGGCCACCGGCGCGAACACCGCGCACAGCGCAAAGGTGGTGGCCAGCACGGCCAGGCCGATCTCCTCGGTGCCCTCGCGCGCGGCGGTGTGATGGTCCTTGCCCATGGCCACGTGGCGAACGATGTTCTCGCGCACAACGATGGCGTCGTCGATGAGCAGGCCGATGCACAGCGACAAGGCCATCATGGTCATGAAGTTGAGCGTGAAGCCCAGCGCGTAGACGGCGATGAAGCTCGAGATCACCGCGATCGGCAGCGTCAGCCCGGTGATGATCGTCGAGCGCCAGGAATGCAGGAACAAGAAGACGATCGCCACCGTCAGCAAGGCACCTTCGATGAGGGTGTGGCGCAGGCCGTCGAGCGAGCCCTTGACCCAGTCGCTGGATGCATAAATCAGGCGCAGCTCGACGTCCGGCGGCAAGGTCTTGCGAATCTCGTCCATCGCCTTTTTCACGGCGTCGCCGGCGGCCACGATATTGGCGTCCTGCTGCTTGAAGACGTTGAAATTGATGGCCCGCTGGCCGTTGATGCGGGCGGTTGAATCAGCCTCGCGCTCACGCTCGACAAGGGTGCCCAGGTCGGACAGCTTCAACGCCAGTGCGCCACGCCGCGCAACGACGAGGTTTTCAAATTCGCGCGGGTCGCGGACCCGGCCTTCGACGCGCAGCAGCGCATCCTGGGTGTTGTCGGAAATCAGCCCCACCGGCTGATCGGCGTTGGCTTCGCGCAGCGCCGTCGCAATCTCCGCCGGCGTCACGCCGTAGGCGCGCAGCCGTGTCGGGTCGAGATCGATGCGCACCTCGCGCGACGCCAGTCCGCTGATGTCGACCCGTGCCACCCCTTCAACCCGCTGCAGGCGTTTGCCGACGATCTGGTCGCCCAGGATCGACAACTCGCGCGCGCTGCGTGACTTGCTCAGCAGCGCCAGGTTGACCAGCGGCTGCGCGTTGTCGTTGTTGAAACGGTTGATCGTCGGCGCGCGCACTTCGCGCGGGAAGGTTGACTGCACCGCCGAGACGCGGTCGCGCACATCCTGCATCGCGCGGCCCATATCGGCGTCGAGGCTGAATTCCACGCTCAGCGAGCCCTGGCCCTCGCCGCTGCGCGACATGATGCGTTTGACACCGGCGATCGAATTCAGCGATTCTTCGATCGGCTTGATGACCTCGCGCTCCACCGCCTCGGGCGACGCGCCGGGGTACTGGATCTGCATCCACGCGCCGGGGAAGCTGATATCGGGCATCTGCTCGACACCGAGCTTGCTGTACGAAAAGATGCCGAGCACGCACAGCGCGACCATCACCATCACGGCAAAAACCGGGTTCTGGATTGAAACGCGGGTGATCCACATCGGTGGCCCCCTTTCTTCTGAAGAGAAAAACAGCGCTGGAAAAATCAGCGCGACGCAGCCGGGCTCGACGCCGACGCCACCGGCGCCGCACGCGCGGCGACGACCGCCGCCTTGGCACCTTCACGCAGGTTGTCGAAACGCGCGCCGAGCACTTGTGCCGCGGGCAACAGGCCTTCGGTGATCTCGACCCGGCCTTCGCGTTCGTCGCGCCTGCCGAGCATCACCGCGCGCCGCTGCAGGGCGCCGGCCTCGATGACCCAGACGTGGAACTGGCCGCCGGTCGCGCCCACCGCCGCCACCGGCAGGGTCAGCCGCTGCACGGGGTCGACCAGCGTGACCTGGACCACCGCGTACTGGCCGGCACGCAAGGTCTCCTTGACATTCGGCAAGGCGACCGTGACACCGATCGAACGTGTGCCCGGTTCGGCCGCCGGCGCGATGCGCGCGATCCTGCCCGCCACCGGCTCGGCCACACCTTCGACCGCCACCTGCACCGGCATGCCGGCCTGCAGGCGCGAGACTTCGTGCGTCGCGACGCTGCCGGCGAGCTCCAGCGTGGCCAGGTCCACGATGGTCAGCACCGGCTGCTCGGGGCTGAGTTTTTCGCCCTGCACAACTTGCCGCTTGGCAACAATGCCGCTGATCGGCGCAACCAGCGCGGCGTCGCGCAGGCTGACCCGTGTCGTCGCCAGCGAGGCCTCGGCGGCACGCAGTTGCGCGCGTGCGGTTTCGACCGCCGCGCGCGAGCCGTCCAGCGCTGCGGATGAGATGAATCGCTGCGCCGCCAGGCTTTCGTTCTGCGCCTGGATGCGTTCGGCCTGGGCCAGCGTCGCACGCACTGACTCGAGCATCGCGCCGCGTTCTGCAACGCGGCTGCTCAGGTCAGCCAGGTCGACTGTACCCAGCACCTGGCCGGCGCGCACGCGGCTGCCCTCGGTCACGGTCAGGGTCAGCAATGTGCCGCCGGCCTTGGCGCGCACGATGGCCGTTCCCGGCGCCACCAGCGGGCCGGAAAACTCGATCCGGTCGGGCATCGACACCTTGCTCGGGCTGACGATTTCCGACGCGGTGAATTCCAGCGTCGGCGGCGGTTTGTCGTCCTTGCCGCCCTTGCCTTTGCCTTTGGC
>JAYUSP010000109.1:0-2601 GCA_043755615.1 Betaproteobacteria bacterium | reverse complement strand
AACACCGGCCGCGATGCGCTGGGCCGCATGGAGAACATGCTGGCGATGGGCGGGCTGAACCTGCCGCCCAAGGTGGCGCGGGCGCAAATTTCCTCGGCCGTCAACGCCATCGTTCAGGTCAGCCGGCTGACCGATGGCCGGCGCAAGGTGATGAGCGTGACCGAGCTGACCGGCATGGAAGGCGATGTGATCACGATGCAAGATATTTTTGTCTACAAGCAAACCGGCGTGGAGTCTGACGGCACCGTCAGGGGTTTTTTCCAGGCCACGGGGGTGCGGCCCCGATTTGTCGAGCGGCTCAAGGCGCATGGCGTCGTGGTGCCCGAGTCATTGTTCGACCCGTCGCGCCGAATGGAGTAAGGCATGGACACGAGCTATGTATTGTTCATCGTGCTGATGTTTGTGGCGGTGGTGCTGGCGCTTGAAGGCGGGTTCCAGGTCTGGGCGTCCAAGAACAGTGCCGAGGCCAAGCGTGTGGCGGGACGGCTGCGTCAGTTGGAAGGCAGCAGTGATGAGACCCCGCTCAGCATCGAGCGGCACGCGACGGTGCGCCGCTTGAACTGGCTGGACGACGCCGCCGTGGCGGCGATGCCCAAGGGCCCAGAACTGCTGAACTATCTGGAAACCTCGGGCACGGGCCGCGGCGCGGGAGAAATGATCCTGTACAGCGGGGTGCTCGGTGCCGGCGGCTGGGCGTTGCCATTTGTGTTGGGAAGGCCCTGGATGTTCTCGCTGCTGCTGGCCGGAATTTTGGCCAGCGCGCCGTGGTTCTGGCTTGCCTACCAGCGCAACAAGCGCATCCGCCTGTTCGAACGCCAGATCCCAGAAGCGCTGGACCTGATGGGCCGCGCGTTGCGCGCCGGACATGCCTTCCCGACGGCGGTGAAGATGGTCGGCGACGAGATGCCGGACCCGATTGCAAGAGAGTTCCGCACCTTGTTCGACGAAACCAATTTTGGCGTTCCGCAGAACGAGGCGCTGACGCGGCTGGCCGACCGGGTGCCCATCGACGACCTGCGCTATTTTGTGATCGCGGTGATGATCCAGCGTGAATCGGGCGGCAACCTGGCCGAGTTGCTGGACAGTATTGCCGCCATCGTGCGCGCCAGGATCAAGCTGCTCGGCGAGGTGCGCACCTTGTCGGCCGAGGGCAAGATGTCGGCCTGGATTCTTGGTCTGCTGCCGGTCGCCGTGGCGGTGATGATCAACATCGTCAACCCCAATTTCATGACCGTGTTGTGGACCGACCCTATGGGCTTGCGCATGCTGGGGGGTGCGCTGCTGATGATGGCGGTCTCGGTGGTGTGGATGCGCAGCATCATCAATATCAGGGTCTGAGGAGAACACCATGTCCTTGATGCAAATGGCATTCCTGGCGCTGGTGTTCATCGGCACTTTTGCGCTTGCCTACTGGCTTGTGCAATTGACCGGGGGCAACAATTCGGCGCAGCGCATGCGCCGGGTCCTGGGCGAGCCGTCGATGTTTGAGTCCCCGGCCGAGCGCTTCGTCACCCGGGTGGCGAAGGCGACGGGACCGATTGCCAAGTTGTCGATGCCCGAGGAGGGCTACGAAGGGTCGGCGCTCCGTCGCCGCTTTGTCATGGCGGGCATCCGCAATGCCACGGCACCGGCGGCCTATTTCGGCGGCAAGACCATTCTCGCGGTGGGCCTGCCGATGTTGACCTTCATCGTGCTCACGCTGCTGAAGCAGCCGCCGGTGAAGGGCAACGCGCTGTTGTTCTGGTTGTTGCTGGCCGCGACGGTGGGCTACTACCTGCCCAACTTCATCTTGTCGCGCATGGTGTTCGTGCGCCAGCGCGAGATTTTCGAGAACTTCCCCGACGCACTGGACCTGATGACGGTGTGCATGGAAGCGGGCCTGGGCACCGAGGCGGCCCTGACCAAGGTGGCCGAGGAGATGGTGCACAAGAGCGTGGTGCTGAGCGACGAGATGCGGCTGGTGAACCTGGAGTTGCGCGCCGGCGCGCCTCGGGAGCGGGCACTGCGCAACCTGGCGATACGCACCGGCGTGGAAGAGGTCGACGGCTTTGTCTCGATGATCATCCAGGCCGAGCGTTTTGGTACCAGCATTGCGCAGGCGCTGCGGGTGCACTCCGACATGCTGCGCACGCGCCGCCGCCAGCGCGCCGAAGAAGCCGCGGCGAAGATTGCGTTGAAGCTGCTGTTCCCGTTGATCTTCGGCATATTCCCGTCGCTGTTGTTGGTCCTGATGGGGCCGGCCATGATCCAGATCTACCGCATACTGCTGCCGACGATGGCGGGTACGCGCTGACACCCCAGTGTTCCGTCCAAGGAGAAACCGCCATGCGTGTTCAATACAAAGTCGGGACCGTTGCAGCGATGCCAGCCGCCAAGAAGGCCGCGCCGCGCAAGCCACGCTCCAAGTCGCGCACGGCCAAACGTCCGGCGGCGAAGCGGCCGGTGGCCAAGCGCAGCAGCTTTCCGGTGCGCGCCATCCTTGCCAGCGCGGTGATGCTGGCAGCGGCCGGCTGCGCCTCGCTCGACCCCAACCTGGCCAAGGCATGGACCATCGAGCCTGTGCTCAATGTGGTGCACAGCCTTCAAACCAGCCAGGCCTAC
>JAYUSP010000108.1:0-2602 GCA_043755615.1 Betaproteobacteria bacterium | reverse complement strand
CGGTCACTTTGGCATCGACCTGGCTGGGCAGCTCGAAGCGCATGAAGGCCTGCGTGCCGGGGTACATCACCGCGCGAACGACCCCCAGCAGATGCAGCTGACCGCGGTGCACATAAGCGTCGAGATTGAATTGCGGTGCCCGCACCGGCTGCTCCAGCATCATGCGATGCGCGGAGCCGGCCTGCGGCAAGCGCGCGTGCGCCACGCGCTCGAAGGGCTCGACCAGGTGCCGGATGACCCACAGCTCGCGCCAACTGAAGCGCGTGTGCGCATGCAGCTCCGTGCCATCGCGCACCTCGCGCGCAAGGACTGAAAATGCCGCTTTGACCGGTTTGACGTAACTCGGGTAAGCCAGGCCTTCGGGGATCGGGCCCCCGTACTCGGCATCGAGCGCGGCGAAAGCCAGGTTGGCTTCGGGACAGACCCGCTGCAGCACCTGGCGCGCGTAGAGTTTGTGCTGGCAGGCGATCACCGCTTCTGGCGCGGTGCCGGGCAGGCCAGCGCGCTCGGCGACCAGCGCCGCGGCCAAGGCACCAAACTGCTCGTGATGCGAGATCACGCCGAGCCAGCCGCGTTGGCGTGCGCGGCGCGCCTGCGCAGCGGCGAAGCGGTCGAGATCGAAGCCGATCAGGCGCGCGTTGCTCGGGAAACGAAAAAGATCGAAACCGGACTCGTCGAACTCGAACTCGGCTGCCAGCGAGCGCGACGCGATCTCGTCCCAGTCGTAGGAAAACAGCGAGCCGATGCGCGGGCGTACTGCGCTCAAGGCGTGCCCCTTGGCCGATGCCGCCAGCGTGTGCAGGCGGGGTCAGACGACCCGGGGCGCGGGGCAGCAGTCAGGGTGCGCATCGAGAGTCATTGTGACGGAGACTTGAACGATGGGGTCGCAGCGGGCTGGCCGATCCTTACAGCGCCGGCCGGCACTGCCGCAGGCTGCTCAAACGTTGCGCCGGCACGCGAGCCCGTACCGGCCATGACGCGCCGGTCTCAGCGCTGCGCAATCGGCGTGATCGAGCGCGACGTGGCGCCGGCATAGAGCTGGCGCGGGCGGCCGATCTTATATTCGGGGTCGCCGATCATCTCGTTGAGCTGCGCAATCCAGCCGACCGTGCGCGCCAGCGCAAAGATCGCCGTGAACAAGGTGACCGGGATGCCGATCGCGCGCTGCACGATGCCGCTGTAAAAATCGACATTCGGGTAGAGCTTGCGGGCAACAAAATATTCGTCTTCGAGGGCGATCTTCTCAAGCGCCATCGCCAGCTTGAACAGCGGGTCGTCGTGCAGGCCGAGCGCGCCGAGCACTTCGTGGCAGGTCTCGCGCATCAGCTTGGCGCGCGGGTCGTAGTTCTTGTAGACGCGGTGGCCAAAGCCCATCAGCTTGACGTTGGAGTTCTTGTCCTTCACCTGGCGGATGAACTCGCCGATCTTCTCGACGCCGCCGTTGCGCTGGATCTCCTCGAGCATGTTCAGCGCGGCTTCGTTGGCACCGCCATGCGCCGGGCCCCACAGGCAGGCCACGCCGGCAGCGATCGCCGCAAACGGGTTGGTGCCCGAGCTGCCGCACAGGCGCACGGTGGACGTGCTCGCGTTTTGCTCGTGGTCGGCGTGCAGGATGAAGATGCGGTCCATCGCGCGCACCAACACGTCGTTGGTTTCGTAGTGTTCGCAGGGCGTGGCGAACATCATGCGCATGAAGTTGGCTGAATACGAGAGGTCGTTTTTCGGGTAGACAAAGGGCTGGCCGACGCCGTATTTGTAGGCCATCGCAACCAGCGTCGGCATCTTGGCAATCAGGCGGATCGCTGCGATTTCGCGGTGCACCGGGTTGTTGATGTCGGTGCTGTCGTGATAGAACGCTGACAGCCCGCCGACGAGGCCGGTCATCACCGCCATCGGGTGTGCGTCACGGCGAAAACCGCGCAAGAAAAACTGCATCTGCTCGTTGACCATGGTGTGGTTGGTCACCAGCTTGACGAAGCTGGTCTTCTGCTCGACGTTGGGCAGCTCGCCCTTGAGCAGCAGGTAGCAGGTCTCCAGAAAGTCGCAGTTCTGCGCCAACTGCTCGATCGGGTAGCCGCGGTACAGCAGCTCGCCCTTGTCGCCGTCGATGTAGGTGATCGTCGAGTTGCACGCTGCAGTCGACAAAAATCCAGGGTCGTAGGTGAACTTGCCGGTCTGCGCATAGAGCTTGCGGATGTCGATCACATCCGGGCCGACCGTGCCCTTGAATATCGGCAACACCATCTCGGGTGAACCGTCGGAAAACGACAGCGTGGCTTTGACGTCGGAGGGGGTCATGACAAGGGCCTTTTTTCGATTCCGGACAGTTTTGGTTGCCGCATCAGGGACAGGATATCGTGGACTTCGGCGCGGTCGAGTTCGGCGCCGGGCTCGGTGCGCCGCAGCAGCAAGTCGAGCAGGTCGTTGTCGCCCAGGTCCATCAGCGTTTGCAGGCCGGCAGCCTGGCGCTGCGTCAGGGTTTGCTCGTGGCGGCTGAAAAAACGTTCGATGAAAAGATCGTTTTCGAGCAGGCCGCGGCGGCAGCGCCACTTGAGCCGGCTCAAGTCTCGTTCACCGATGCGATCGTTGATGAGGTCACTGA
>JAYUSP010000107.1:0-7648 GCA_043755615.1 Betaproteobacteria bacterium | reverse complement strand
GCAGTGGCTTCTTGGCGGTCATCAGCATGGCGGGGGACGATGAGGTTTGGCGTTAGAGGGTCTTGAGCAGCGCGTCGTAACCAGGTGGGTCCATCAGGCGTTCGAACTCGGCCATGTCGGCCACGCGGACTTTGAAAAACCAGCCGTTGCCCATCGGGTCGCTGTTGGCCAGCGAGGGGTCGGCGCGCAATGCTTCGTTGACTTCGACGACTTCGCCCGAGATCGGCATCTTCACGTCGGCAGCAGCCTTGACGGATTCGACGACCCCGGCAGTCTCACCGGCCTGATAGACCCGGCCGACCTCGGGCAGGTCGACGAAGACGACGTCGCCAAGCGCGTCCTGCGCGTGCAGCGTGATGCCGATGACGGCGGCTTCGTGGTCTTCGATATTGATCCACTCGTGATCGGGGGTGAACATGGTCGTCATCGGCGTAGCTCCTGTAGCGGGGTCGGTTTTGGGGACGGTTTTGGGGTCGGTTTCAGGTTCAGTTCAGGGGGCGGACCAGGATCAGCCGCGAACGTATCGGTGCGGGTTGAAGGGCATCGGAGTGACGCGCATCGGCAGCCGTTTGCCACGCACTTCGGCATACACCTCGTGGTGCGCCGCGGCGTGGTCGGCGCCGAGGTAGGCCATCGCGATGGCCTTGTTGACACTCGGCGCCAGCGTGCCGCTCGTCACATGGCCAAGCTTGTGGCCGTGCGCGTCGAAGATCAGCGTGCCTTCGCGCACTGGCACCCGCTCCAGGCCAACCAGGCCGACACGTTTGCGCTGCGCGCCGCCGCCGAGTTGCGCGTCGATGACGGCTGCGCCGGGATACCCGCCAGCGCGTGCACCACCGGCGCGGCGCACCTTCTGGATCGCCCAGCTCAAGCCCGCCTCGACCGGCGTTGTCGTGGTGTCGATATCGTGGCCGTAGAGGCACATGCCGGCTTCCAGCCGCAGCGTGTCGCGGGCACCCAGGCCGGCCGGTTTGACCTCGGCCTCGCCGAGCAGTGCGCGGGCCAAGGCCACCGCGGCATCAGCCGGCACCGAGATCTCGAAGCCGTCTTCGCCGGTGTAGCCTGATCGCGTCACGAAGCAGTCGCTGCCGGCGAGTGCAAAGTGGCCGCCAGTCATGAAGGTCAGCCCGGCCACCGCGGCATTCAGCCGCGACAGCGCGTTGACGGCAAGCGGGCCTTGCAGCGCCAGCAGCGCGCGGTCGGGCAGCGGGATCACCGTGCAGCGGTGGCCGATATTCGTGATCAGGTGTCTGGTGTCGGCGTCCTTGCAGCCGGCGTTGACGATGAGCAGCAGGTCGTCTTGCCGGCGCGTGATCATCAGGTCGTCGAGCAGGCCGCCGGCGGCGTTGGTGAACAGCGCGTAACGTTGTTTGCACAGACCCAGGCCGACCACATCGACCGGCACCAGGCGTTCGAGCGCCGCCGCGGCGTCGTCGCCGACCAGCCGCAGCTGGCCCATGTGCGAGACATCGAAGAGCGCGGCCGAACTGCGGCACCACAGATGTTCGGCCATCAGGCCGGCAGGGTATTGCACCGGCATGTCGTAGCCGGCAAAAGGCACCATGCGCGCGCCAAGTTCGAGGTGCAGTGCGTGCAGCGGTGTGGTTTTCAGTGTGGTGCTCACAGGCAGCTCCTTCGAGGGCGATGAATCCACCATCGGCATGTGCTGCCGTTGGGGTTGCCCTCGCTGTCCGCTTTACCTGAGAGATTGGCGTTGGCCGCTTGATGGCGGCGCCCGCTTGCCCCTTCGGTGGATGACCGCTGGCGCGTTGATCTGCGCTGCGGCCACCTCTCTCCAGTGAGGTGACGCATCTCGAAAGATGCGTTTGCCAGTCCTTTTGCCTGAGCGTTTCGCCGGTGCTTCGCAGCGTTGCGGGCTCGCCTTCGGCGGCGGAATCGACCCCGCTCTCTCCTGGCGAGACGAGTATAGCTGCGCCGTCTTTGCGGCTGGCAGGCTTCGCCGTGCGCGCTGCTTGGCGCGACAATGCGCGCCATGAGCAAGCCCAGCGATCAAAGCGACGAGTTCGACCCCGACGACGTGCTCAAGGGCTGGCGCGCGCCGGCAGCGCGCTCGTCACCCGCGCCCGACCTCGACGACCTCTTCGGTGCGGTTGCACAGAACGCCCGCGCCCACGAAGTGCAGCGTGTCGACACGCCGCGCATCGAGCTGCCGCAGGTCGAGATCCTCGATGCGGTGGAGGTCAGCGACCTTGACGGCATTGGCCTGAATGCCGCGGCGAGCGCGCGCGCCGAGGCGCTGGAAACGATCGAGCGCATCGACGACGTCGAGTTCACCGAGTTGACCGCGGTGGTGGAGCGTTATGCCCATCCGCAGGTGCTTCAAGCCTGGCAACCCGGCGCCTGGGTCGGCGCGGTCAGACTGGTCTGCGAGGCGGTCACGAGCATCGTGCAGACCGACTCCGGCCCGGTCGTCGAGACCCACCCGCCGCAGTTCATATTTGCGCTCTGGGCGCCGCAGCCGCTGGCTGCACCGCTGCTCGGCCGCTGGCCTCTGCGCGTGGGCCTGACTGCGGCCGATGCCGACCATGCCGCCGATGGCCTGGTGGCGTTGATGCCGCCCGAGACCAGGCTCTGGCTTATCGCGCCGCATGCAAAGGGCGGCGTTCGTGCCGGCAGTGATTGGGCTGTCAATGACGCTGCCGATATCGCCGCCAGCATCGATTGGGCCTTGATCGGCCAGCTCGCGCTTCACCACGATGCCGGGCTTGCGGACCATCTGCTGGCTGCCCTGCGCGAATTTGTCGACGCTGAACAATCGGCGACCTTCGCGCGCGTCAACGACGGCTTCGGCCAGCCCGCGCCGGGCGCAGCGATCGCGCAGCGCAGCGACGGCTGAGACGGGTCGCGCTCAACCGCTCACCCGAGCAATATCGCTCCATCAACTTGGCCGGGGTGGCGGTGCCCGACGTGGGCCACGATGAAAGTCTGCCATCGGCGCCGAGGTGGCGAACCTGATCGGCGCGGTGCCGTCGTCGTCCATTCGCTCCTACCTGCAACTAAACACGCCAGCGCTGTTTGCGCGCATGGACCGGGGGCAATACGTCCTAAGCGGGTTCGAGGCGCGTACTGTGCGCGCGCCATCTTCGCCGGCCGTCGCCGACGATGAATTCGAGCGCGGCAAGGCGCGCATGGTGATGGCCGATTGCTGTGAGTGGCTCGACCGACAGCCGGCGAACAGTTTTCATGCGGTCGTAACCGATCCGCCCTACGGCTTGATCGAGTACTCCGATGCCGAGCAGGAAAAATTGCGTAGCGGGCGAGGCGGGGTATGGCGGATCCCACCCGGCTTCGATGGCGCGCAGCGTTCGCCCTTGCCTCGTTTCACGGTATTGAAGCTCGCAGAACTCCAGGCGCTAGAGCGCTTTTTTCTGGCCTGGGCGCGCAGCACGTAGCGCGTTCTGGTGCCGGGTGCCAATGTCGTCGTCGCCAGCAACCCTTTGCTCTCGCATTTGGTTTCGGGGGCATTGGCGCGTGCCGGGTTGGAGCGGCGCGGCGAGATTGTGCGACTCGTCATGACGATGCGTGGCGGCGATCGGCCCAAGGCGGCGCATGTCGAGTTCAACGATGTGAGCGTGATGCCGCGCTCGATGTGGGAGCCTTGGCTGGTCTTCAGAAAGCCGCTCGACGGTCGGGTCCAGGACAACCTTCGCCGCTGGGGCACTGGCGGGTTTCGCCGCATCAGCGACGAACAGCCGTTCGGCGACGTGATCGAGTCGGCGCCAACGCGTGCCAAGGAACGCCAGCTCGCAAACCACCCCAGCCTGAAGCCGCAAGCCTTTCTGCGGCGGGTGGTACGGGGAGCCCTGCCGCTGCAAAGCGGCATCGTCCTGGATCCCCTCGCGGGATCGGGGTCCACGCTTGCCGCGGCCAACGCGGTGGCGTATTCGAGTGTCGGAGTGGAGCGAGACCGCGTCTATTTCAACCTGGTAAGGACGGCGATCTCGAAGCTGGCGGCGCTGCGAACGGATGCCGCATCGCCAGTTGGCGATCAGACGCGGTAGATCCAGCTTCGGCGCAGTTTTGCAATACCCGCCGCGTGCAGCGTGGCCGTCCGGGTGCCGAGTTCGCCACGAGCGTTGCGCCGAAAATCATCGACCGTGACCTGACCCAGATAGATTTCGGTGAAGGTCATGGGCCCGCGGTCGCGTGCCGGTTCGGTGCTGTTGTCGACCTGGTAAACAAAGACGCACATCCATTGTTCGCGGGCACCATGCGTATCGACCGCGCCACCAGACTTGCGCGTGGTCTTGATCTCAACGCCCTTGTCGCCTGACTTGACGGCACAGCCGGATCCAGTTCGGGTGCCACTCGTCGGCGGTTCATGACTCGGGCTCCAGCAAGGTCTGCAGCGACAGCGCACGTGTGTGCAGCGCCGGCGCACAAAGACGGCCAGTGCGCAGCAGGTCGAAGATCACGCCACGGACCAGGGGCGGGTCGCCGACGGAAAACTGGTGCTCGATGCACGCGAGCGCGACGGGCTCACGCACGAAGGCCACGATGGACTTGGCCAGGCTCTTGGGTGACAACGTGCGCGTGGCATTGATGACCGGCAGCATGCGCCGCCAGTTGGTGACTCAGATGTTGGCCGCGGCGAGTTCGGCCGGCGCGATTACACGCAGTGCAACGCCGCCGAACTGATCAGGCACGGCCTGCTCGGCTTCGCCATGAGCGAGCACAAGCAGCTCCTCCAGGCAATCGCGGCGAACCCAGAAGTCGATCAGTCGAGCGTCGCAGTCGATACCGAGCCGGGTAGGGCGTTCACACGGGAACAGCACCGACGGGTCAGCTTCAAGGCGGATCCATTGGCTGAAGTTCGCGCGATCAAACAGACGGACGCGCCGGCCGAGCTTGGGGCTGAACGCCTCGAACAGGCGCGCGCCGCGTGGGCGTGGCGCGTCCAATGGCGTAGCAAAGCGTGGTGCGCAATCCTTCATGGAATCAGCACCTTACGCAGTGAGCGCGACAACGGATTCGCGAAGTAACGCATTACTTCGCACAGCTGCGAAGTATCAGATTTGCTTCGCTGCTTGTGAGGGCAAAGTTGAAACTCTGAGGCGCACGCTCACAGGCAACCCGCACCGAACCGCGGTATCACTTTTGCTTTCCTCTACGGCTGCGCGCGAGCCGTGATTGCCGGGATCGAGACGATGCACATGATCAAAAAAGGCCAGCCTCAGTGCCCTGACGGCCAAGCCTCGTCCGCTGCCGACAAGTTCTACTCCCTGGCCTTCTGATTCGGAACCGCTTCTCGACGCTTTTAGCCGCACGCCCTTATTGCGACAGAACCCGGCTATGTGCTGGTCGCGTTGCTGCTCGCGCCCTACCTGGCAACGTCCGGCGCTCAGCAAGTCGGGTGCCGCTGGTGCCAGTCGGTCGCCTGCTGGTAGGCATGGCCGCTGCGCACCAGCAGGGCCTCGTCGAGGTGGCGGCCAACGAACTGAAAGCCGATCGGCAGGCCCACCGCAGTGGCGCCGCCCGGCAGCGTGATCGTCGGGCTGCCCGACATGTTGAAGGGTGCGGTGTAGCGCAACACGTCGTTGATGCCGTTGGGGGTCTTGAAGATCTCGTCCAACTGGGCGGCGGAGGGGTTGCCGAAAGGATGCACCGGCACCAGCAGCAGGTCGACCGTGGTCAACAGCTTGCGCAGCGCGCCCTTGAACTGCAGTCGCGCGTGCTCGATCTTCATCAGCTCGATGCCGCCGACGCCGCGGCCCAGCTCGATCAGGCCGGCCAGCACCGGGCCGTATTCGGCCGCGCGTGACGGGTAGCTGGCCTCGTGGGCGATCGCCGTTTCGACCCCGCACAAGCGGGCCCAATCGACAAACATCGCGGTGGTGGTGGGAGGCATCGTCAGCTCGACCACGCTGGCACCCAGGTCGGCCAGGACCTGGCGCACACCGGCCAGCATCTTCAATGTGTCGGCATCGCAGACACCCTCGATGAAGGCCGGATCGATGCCCACCCGCAGACCGCGGATGCCGGCGTCCAGGCCAGCCAGGTAGTCGGGCACCGGCGCCTCCAGCGTGGTTGGGTCCAGTGGGTCGATGCCGGCCATCGCCCCCAGCATGGCACCGGCGTCGGCCGCTGACCGGGTCATCGGTCCCAGGTGGTCCAGGCTGTCGGCCAAAGCCAGCACGCCCTGCCGGCTAACCCGGCCCCAGGTCGGCTTGAGCCCGGTGATGCCGTTTGCACCTGCCGGGAAGCGGATCGAGCCACCGGTGTCGGTGCCGATCGCGCCGTAACACAGGCCGGCGGCGGTGGCCACGCCCGAGCCACTGGACGACGCACCGGCCCAGTGGTCGGCATGCCAGGGGTTGACCGGCGGCGTCAGCGACGGGTGGTGCACCGAGTAGGCGCCTTCGGTCATGTGCAGCTTGCCCAGCATCACGGCGCCGGCGTCGAACAGCTGGCGCACCACCGTGGCGTTCTCGGTCGGCACGTTGTCGGCCAGTATGGTGGTGCCCCAGGTGGTGCGCACGCCAGCGGTGTTGCACAGGTCCTTGATGCCGATTGGCACGCCGTGCATCGGCCCGCGCCAGGCGCCACGGCCGATCTCGGCCTCGGCCTGGCGGGCCTGCGCCAGCGCGATCTCGGGCGTCAGGGTCAGGTAGCTGTGCAGCGCCGGGTCAAGCCGGGCTATGCGGTCGAGCATGCCTTGGGTCACCTCCACCGGCGACAGGGTGCGGGCGCGGTAGGCCGCGGCCAATTCGGTGATGGTCGCGAAGGGCAGGTCGGTGAGGGGCATCGGGAGTCTCCTGGTGGGTCGGTGAGGGACGGGGGGACGGGTCAACAACGGGTCAGCGATTGGTCAACGCTGGTTCAGCGACCGGTCAGCGCGTGGTCCAGTCATGCGACTGCTCGAAGGCATGGGCCGCGCGGTAAACGGTCGATTCATCGAAGTGGCGGCCGATCAGCATCATCGACACCGGCAGGCCATCGGCCATGCCGCAGGGGATCGCCATCGCCGGGTGGTGGCTGATGTCGAACGGGCCGGTATTGGCGGTCATGTCGAAGGCCCGCGCCACGATTTCCTCGCGCGGTGCGCCGGGTCCGGGCAGGGCGGTGGCCTTGATTGGCGTGGTCGGCATCAGCAGCAGGTCGTGGCGCAGCAGTTCGGCGTCGTAGGCGGCGCGCAGCCGGCGCGCAAGGTTGATGGCCTTGCCGTAGAAGCGGCTGCCATGCTGGTCGCGCAGGTAGGTGCCCAGCAGCAGGAACAGCTTGCTGGTCTCTGACAGCTCGTCGGCGCGCTGGCGCCACTGGCGGTGGTGGTCCATCAGGCTGGTGACGTAAAGGTCGCGCCGGCTGGTGCCGTAGCCGTCACCTTCCATCATCGTTTGGGTCGACCCCTCGACCAGGATCGGCGTCGCGATCGCGCCACCCAGCAGGTGCATCGGGATCGAGACCTCGGTGACGATCGCGCCAAGTGCGCGCAACTGGTCGGCTGCGGCCATCACTTTCTGGTTGACCACCGCCTCGGCATTGGCCTGCTGGAAGCCTTCGCGCACCACCGCAATCTTCAGGCCGCGGGTGCCCTGGCCCAGCGCGGCGGTGTAGGGCTGGGTGCGCACGTCGAACTGGCGCGGGTCGTAGCCATCGGCGCCGGCGATGACTTCCAGCAGCAGCGCGT
>JAYUSP010000106.1:0-2612 GCA_043755615.1 Betaproteobacteria bacterium | reverse complement strand
TAAGCGGCCAGCCATCCCACCTTGAACAACTGATCGATAGCGGCCAGCATGGTGTCCACCTATGTCTGAGGTGGACACCATGCAAATCAAGAGTGCGCCGCGGCGGCGCCACGACGCTGAACTCAAGGCCCGGGTGCTGGCTGCGTGCGACGAGGCCGGCGCCTCGGTGGCCGCCATTGCGCGCGCCTACGACCTCAATGCCAACCTCGTGCACAAGTGGCGCCGTGGCGTGGCGCCGCCGGTCCGGCCGTCGGCGTCTTCCGGCGCAGGCCACGTCGTGGGCGAGTTCATCGCGCTGGCTTTGCCAAGTCGCCAGGCCGTATCGGCAGTGCCGGCAGACATCCGCGTCGAACTGCGTCGGGGCGCCACGACCGTTGCTGCGAGCCTCGACCTGGACAGAACTCGTAGATCACACCGCGCTGTTCATCCAACTCGCCTCGCGCGTAGGCCCAGATGTAGGCCCGCTTGGTCTTGCCCGCCCCGGGGTCCAACATCGCAACAGGCGTCTCGTCGGCGTGCAGCACAGGGCAGCTCAGCACGAAGCGCTTGTGCGCTTCATACAGCGGCTGCATCGCCGCACCGGCGCGGCCGGACTGCGCCGCCAGCGTCGAGCGCGGCGTGTGAACGCCGGAGCGGGCATTGATGGCCTCTTGCCGGTAGTACGGCAGGTGGTCGACGAAGCGGCTGATCAGCGTGTGCGCCACCAACCCGCTTGCAGCGATGCCGCCGTCGATGATCTGCGGGTCTGCTGGCTCCTGCACCAGGCGCTCGATCCCCTGGCGCTGGCAACAGCGGCACGCCCACTTGCCGTAGATGTGGCGGTGCACGAAGAACTCCGCCGGCACGATGTCCAGGCGTTCGCTCACGTCCTCGCCGACGCGGGTCATCGGCTGGCCGCAGTCCGCTGTTTGGCAGGCGGTGTCTTCGGGCTCGTGACGGTGCTCGACGCGACGCAGGTGCTCGGGCAGCGCCTGGCGGCGCGGCTGTCTGCGCGGTGCCTTGGGCGCGACCAGCGTCTTGGGTAGTGCTGCTTGCAGCGCGGCGAGTTGCGCCTCGAGGTCGGCCTCGTCCTCCAGGAACGTGTCCTGGAACATCTGGCGCTGATCGGCATTCATCGCCTCGGTCTTGGCGCCGAACTTCCAACGCTTCAGACGCGTCAGCTCGAAGGTGATCTTCTCGATCTTCGCATCGCGCCAGGCGATGTCGCAGTCCTTGCGCTCGATCAGCTTTTGCTGGACCTCAAGATCGCGTCGATGGAGATCGATGTCCCGTGCCTGCTGCCCGATGTGCTCGAGCATTTGTGCAGCGACAGCCGTGATGTCCGCAGGCGACAGACCGTGCAGGTCCTGGGTCTTGAGTTCGCGCATGCTGAGCATGCGTCGCATCTTGCCAAGGCTTTCGACCTCACGCTATTGGCGCAACTCCCGTCAACGCGCGAGCGAGTGTGGCGAGCACAACGTCATGACGCAATTCCATGACACAACACCATGACGCAACGCAACGCTCACACCCGCGTGATCACGCTCATCGCGGGCAGGCGCTGCCAAGGCAAGCCGACGACCAATGCATCGAACTGCGCCTGCGTGAGCGACAGCGGCGTGGCCGCCGCCTCGCGCGGCCACGCGAAGTGCCCGGCGTTCAAGCGCCGCGCGGCGCACCACACGCCGAACCCGTCGTGCACGAGCAGCTTGATGCGCGTGGCGCGCGCGTTGGCGAAGAGGTAGCCGTGGTGGGCGTGGGCAGCGCCCGTGGTCTGCACGACGCAGCTCAGAAGCCGCTCAGCGCCGGCGCGCATGTCCATCGGCGCGGTGCACAGCCAGAGCCGATCGATGCGGATCACTTGAGCAGGCCCGAAGTCAACTCGCGCAGCCAGGCCGTGCAGTCGTCGCCAGCGCAGGTCGGCCAGCGCACGCTCAAGTGCAGTGGGCCGCGACGAAGTTCGACGTGGATGAGCGCGGCGGCGGCGGTCGGTGTGGCATCGGTGCGGCCTGCAGCAGCGGTGGCCGTCGGCTTGGGCGAAGCGGGCAGCTCTATCGGAACGAACTCGGGATTGGCACGCAGCAGCGGCGAGGCCGCGGGCACCGGCCGCGCGGGTGCCACGCTCAGCGGCGGCGGCTCGACGATCAAACCGGCGAGCTTGATGCCGCGACCGGAGCGCCACTTGCGCACGAGGTTGGTGTTCAGGCCGTGCGCGAGCGCGACCCCGGAGATCGACGCGCCGGGGTCGTCACAAGCCGCCAAGACCTTGGCCTTGAGCTCAGCACTGTGGCGGCGGCGAGGACCCGATTTGGAGTGCATAGGTGTCCACCAATGTTTAGGTGGACACCATCCTCAAGCTCCTGTTGCCGTCAAGCAAGGTGGGATGGCTGGACGCTCGCGGTTGTCCGATCGCTGTGGAGGTGTTCAAGGGCAACACGGCCGACCCGGCCACCGTGGCCGTGCAAGTGGCCAAGCTCAAGGACCGCTTCGGTATCGCTTACCTGCTCGATGCGCGCCGAGGTCAGCATCCCCCGGTCGCCCGCCCAGACGATGCGCTCGATGCCGAAGCGCTCGCGCAGCTTGCTCACCTGCGCGGCGAGCGTCGCCGGATCGGCCGTGTTGCCGGGGAACAC
>JAYUSP010000105.1:0-2612 GCA_043755615.1 Betaproteobacteria bacterium | reverse complement strand
CGCCGGTCATCACCAGCAACGCTGGCGGTCCGACGGCTGCCGTCAGCGTGGCCGAGAACGTTGCCGCCGTCACCACCGTGACCTCGACCGACGTCGATGGCGGCTCCGCGGCCTACAACATCGTCGCCGGTGGCGACGGTGCCAAATTCACGATCGACAGCGCGACCGGCGTGCTGAGCTTTGTTGTCGCGCCCGACTTCGAGGCCGCGGCCGACCTCGGCGGCAACAACGTCTACGACCTGACGGTGCGGGTCAGCGACGGCAGTGGCGGGGCCGACACCCAGGCCCTTGCAGTGACGGTGACCGATGTGTCCGGCGCGCTGGTGGTGACCACCACCGCCGACAGCAACGACACCGGGCTCGGGGCGAGCTTCAGCGCCGAGCAGCTCAACGCCAACCGGGGTACCGACGCCGCGATCTCGCTTCGCGAGGCGCTGATTGCAGCCAACACCACCGCCGGCACTCAAACCATCGGCTTTGCCATCGCCGGCGCTGGCGTGCACACCATCAACGTCACGTCAGCGCTGCCGAGCATCGTCGGGGCGGTGATCGTCGATGCCAGCACCGACGACAGCTTTGGCGCCAACGGCAACAAGCCGGCGATCATCCTGGACGGTGGCAGCGGCGCCTTCGACGGCATCGTGCTCAGCGGCACGGCCGACGGCAGCACGATCCGCGGGTTTGTCATTCGCGACTTTGCCGGCGACGGCATCCACATCGCTGCGGGGTCGGATGGCAACACGATCGCGGGCAATTACATCGGGCAACTGACCACCGACGGCACCGACGCCGGTGCGTCGGAAGCCAACGATGGCACGGGCGTCGAAGTACATGGCGCCAACAACACCATCGGCGGGCTGGCGGCGGCTGACCGCAATGTGATCTCGGGCAACAGCGATGGCGTGGCGCTGTTGGACAGCTCGGCCACCGGCAACCTCGTGATCGGCAACTACATTGGCAGCAACGCGGCGGGATCGGCGGCGATCGGCAACCGCAACGACGGCGTGGTGCTGAACTCCGGGGCGTCGAACAACACCATCGGTGGCTCAACGGCCCCTTCGCGCAACGTGATCTCGGGCAACCTCGACGACGGCGTCGACCTCGACGGCGGCACGACCACCGGCAACATCTTCCGCGGCAACTACATCGGCACCGACGCGACTGGCGCGTCGGCATTGGGCAATGCCAACCAGGGCTTCGACATTGCGACCGGTGCCAACCAGCTGGTCATCGGCGGTACCGGCCTGGGCGACGACAATCGGATCGCGTTCAACGGATCAGACGGAGTCCGGGTGGCCGGCAGTAGCAGTACCGGCATCGTCATCCTCGGGAACCTGATTTTTGGCAACGACGCCCTGGGCATCGACCTGGATGCCAACGGGGTCACCGCCAACGACACCGGCGATACCGACACGGGTGCCAACAACCGGCAGAACTACCCGGTGCTGGCCAGCGCCAACAGCACGGGCGGCAACACCACCGTCGTCGGAACCCTGAACAGCAACGTCAGCACCAGCTACCGCATTGAATTCTTCAGCTCGGCAACGGCCGACGCGAGTGGTCATGGCGAGGGGCAGGTCTACCTTGGCTTCACCACAGCAGTCACCGACGGCAGCGGCAACGCCAGTTTCGCCACGCAGCTGACCGGCGTGAGCGTGTCCGCCGGACAAGCGGTCAGCGCCACGGCCACCGTCGATCTGAGCGGGGGCACCTACGGCAGCACATCGGAGTTCGCGGCCAACATGGTCGCCACCGCCACCGCGCCGGCGATCACCGTCAGTGCGATCAGCGGCAACACCACGGAGGCCGGTGGCGCGGCGACCTTCACCGTGGTTCTGGCTACTGCGCCAACGGCCGACGTGACGATCTCGGTCACCACGGGGGACGCCACCGAAGGCACGGTGTCGACGGCACTGCTGACCTTCACCACTGCCAACTGGAACTCAGCGCAGACCGTCACAGTCACCGGTGTTGATGACAACCTCGACGATGGTGATATCGGCTTCAGCATCGTCACTGGCGCGGCGGCGAGCGCGGATGGCAACTACAACGGACTGGTTGTCGCCGATGTCGCCGTGGTCAACAACGACAACGACACGTCGGCTGTCAGCGTCTCGGCGATCACCTGGCCGACGACCGAGGCGGGTGGCACAGCGACATTCGCCGTGGTTCTGAACGCGCAGCCGACGGCTGACGTGACCATTGCCGTTGCGACCGGCGACGCCAGCGAAGGCAGTCTCTCGACTTCGTCGCTGATATTCACATCGGCAAACTGGAACACGGCCCAAACGGTGACGGTCACGGGTGTTGACGACAGCCTCGACGATGGTGATATCGGGTTCAGCATCGTCACCGGCGCCGCGGCGAGCGCGGACACCAACTACAACGGGCTGGCGGTTGCTGACGTGCCGACGGTCAACAACGACAACGACACATCGGGCATCAACGTCTCGGCAATCTCGGGGCCGACGACCGAGGCGAGTGGCACAGCGACATTCACCGTGGTTCTGAACGCGCAGCCGACGGCGGATGTGGTGATTGCAGTCGCGACTGGCGACGCCACTGAGGGCTCCGTCTCGACCTCGTCGCTGACGTTCACATCGGCCAACTGG
>JAYUSP010000104.1:0-7679 GCA_043755615.1 Betaproteobacteria bacterium | reverse complement strand
TTCTGGCCAACGGCTACCGGCGGGTGCTGTTCAACGGCATGAACTTCGCGTTTGCCCGCTAGCGGACTGGGCTTGCGATCTCTCGCCGCATCGACGTGCCATGAAGATCCTGATTCTGTTGCGCGACCTGTCGCCGAACGGCATCACCACCTACAACCGGATTCTTGCGCGGGCGTTGGGCGAACAAGGCCACGAGGTCCACGTCTGGCCGTCTGACGAAAGCTTTGGCTCGCGCAGCTCATTCAGGCTGCCGCTGCTGCACCCCTGGCTGGCGCCGCTGGTGCGGCGGCGGCTTGACGCCGTCCGACCCGACGTGGTGCTGGCCCATCACTACACCCAGGCCCGCCTGGCGCAGCGGCTGAAAATAAGCGCGGGCCTACCTTGGGTCGCAGTCATGCACAACAGCCATGCCCCGGCCAGGATGGCGCAGTGGGCCGAACTGTTTGGCAGCGCCAGCGGTGTCGTGACCTTGTGCGAGACGCTGCGGGCTCGCTATTCGGCGCTGGCAGCCGATGCGGCCGCAGGCGGCGCGCGGCAACCGCCAGTGTTGCTCAGCCGCCTGCCGATCGACCCGGTGCCGGCGCGGCGCCAGCGGCGGGCCGGCGCGGCGCTGACGCTGGCCTACGTGGCCCGGCTGAGCGGGCAGAAAGGCCCGCGCTGTGAGGCCTGGCTGCAGGCCATCGCGACGCTGCCGGAACGTGATCGATGCAAGGTGCTGGTCATCGGCGACGGCAGTTACCTGGCGCGTCTTCGTCGCACCGCAGCCGAGCTGGCGCTGGCGGTCGAATTCACCGGCATGTTGGCCGATCCGGGCACCCGCCTCGACGAGGTCGACATCATCACCGGCGCGGGCTACGCGTTGATGGAAGGCCTCGTGCGCGGCTGCGCACCCGTGGCTCTGGGCTTTGGTGGATGTTTTGGTGCCCTCACCGAAGACAATCTCGAGCAAGCCTTTGCGGTCAACTTTGGCGACCAATGTGTGCAGCCGTACCCGAGCGATGTGCCGACGATCGCGCATGCGCTGCGCGCGGCGATCGATGCCATCGGCTCGGCCGCCGAGACGCACGTGCGGCAGCGCTGTATCCAGCGTTTTCAGCCGGCACCGATTGCCGCCGAACTGGTTGACTTTCTGCGCCAGGTCGCGCCCGCCGATTCGCGCGGCGGCGTCAAGGACGGCCGAACCAGCCATGCCACAGGTTGAGCATGGAGTAGCCCGCCTTGAAGCGAAATTTGCGCCATTGCTCGCGCAGCGCGGCGCGTTTCGGGCGCGCGCCGATCGAGCTTAGCGCGCTGGTCTGGGCGAGGGCGAGCACCGCAGGCTGCACACCGCGCACACGCAGCGCAGATTCCCACCACAGCCGCATATCGATGTCGACCGGGCGCGCGAAGGGCTGCCGCCGCGCCAGCAGCTTTTGTGCACCCGCTCGGCTGAGCACATAGCCGGCCGCCAGACTCGGAATGCGGCGGTACCGGATCAGCGCGAAGCCGGCCACCAGCGGGCTGCTGTGTTGCGGCTTTTCGTGGCCGCGTCCGATCAGCTTGACCATGTCCCAGTCCGCTGGCAGCGCAGCAATGGCGTTGACGACCTCGGTGAACCCGGGCAGCGGGCGGACATCGTCTTCGAGCACCACCAGCGCCGCGGCGGGTGAGTCCAGCAGCCGCTGCCAGGCCGCGATATGGCTTGCGTAGCAGCCCTTCTCGCCATCCACGAGGGGTTTGAAATAGTCTCGGGCGTTGAGCGCGGGGTCGTACCAACGTGCCTGCTCCTGCGCTGACAAGGTGGTCCAGCGGGTCGCCCGCAGCCGCTCCAGCGGCGGCATCGACGACGCCGCGAACGAGGCGGACGAGGCGGATGCGGAGGATGCGGCGAAGGCGGCCTCGATGGCGCTGCGGCGGACCTCGTCTTCGTCGAGGTTGATATAGACCATCGGCAGCGCCGGGGTCCGTGCCGGCGCTGCGCCTGGCGTTTGTGCGGTCGAGCCCGGACCCATCGCCACCTTTCACTCGCGCCAGTGCTGCGCAATCCAGGGTGCGGGTTTGACAAAGCGGCCGCGCCGGTTGCGCCGGCCGACCAGCGCATCCGGCGGATTGACCTCGCCGTGGAAGACGACGATCCTGGTGCCCCGCGGCACGCCGGGTGTCTGCCAGTAGTTCAGTGGCCAGCGCGGGATGCAGTGGTATTTGTAGCTGCAGCACCAGTCCTGCGGCCAGTATTGCAAGCAGCCGTGTGCGTGCAGGATATCGGACAGGTAGGCCTGCTCGTTGCGGAACTTCTCGCGCACCGCGGCGTGCGTCGCGCGAAAGGTTTCCAGCACATCCGCATGTGCCCCTAGCTTGAAACGGTAGACACTCGAATTGCCGGTCACGCGCCAGGGGCGTTTCCAGTCATGGATGATCAAGAACTCGCCGGGCAGATCGAACAGCGCGTCGATCGAGTCGACGATCACGATGTCGATGTCCAGGAACAAAGCGGTGCCCTTCAGCCCGTGCAGGTCGGCGCTGAAGGTGGTGAGCTTTTTCCAGCCACGCTCGGGCAGGCCCTCGGGCAGGGCCAGGTCGGGGATCGGCAGGCATTCGACCTCGGCGCGCAGGCCCGCGCTGCGGTCGGTCAGGCAGACAAAGCGGAAGTCGCCACGCAGATGCCGGCGCACCATGGCGTAGAGGCGGTTGACATACTCGGGGCCGTATTTGTCGCCCCATTTCATGCACAGCACAACGCGCGCGGGTGCCACCGGGGCTGAAGATGCGGCGTCCGCGGGTACTTCGGCGACGCGCCCGGTCGTGCCGGCGTCGGTGCTCACCGTTCCTCTACCGGTTGCGGCGGAAAGCTGTCCCAGCTCTGACAGCCCGGGCATTGCCAGAAATAGGCTTGCGCTTCAAAGCCGCAGGCCGCGCAGCGGTAACGCTGCATCGGCCGAGCGGCGCTTGCCACGGCCGCGCGGATACCGGTCAGGCCGGCGTCGCCCCAACTCGCTGGCGGCTGTTCGAGCAGCGCCTGCGCGGCAGACAGCGACGGCGAGGTTTGCAGATGTTCGGCCAGCGTCCGGTTCAGGCAGGCGCTGGATGGGGCGCTGGCGGCGGCGCCACCCAAATCGCCATTCATGTCGCCCGCCACGAGTGCGAGGCGCGCCCGCAGCAGCGCCATCGACGGCGTCTTGGCGTATTGCGCGTCGACGGCCGCGCTGGCATGGTCCTGGCGACCGCAGGCGCGCGCTGCCTGGGCGTAGTCCAGCGCGACGAGGCCGAAGGCGGCGGGCTGCGCCTGGCGCAACTCGTCCCAGGCCGCGACGGCGCCGGCCGCATCGCCGGCCTGCATCAGCCGCTTGCCCGCAAGCGTCAAGGCCCGCGCCGCGCCGGGTGCGGCATCACGCGCGCGCTGCAATGCCGCAGTGGCGTCATCAATGCGGCCGTGTGCATCGGCTTCGATCGACTGCTCACATTCGTAGTGCGCGATGCGGCTCGCAAACGAACCCCGGCCGGCGGCTTGCAGCTGAGCTGCGGTACTGATCGCTGCGTCCCAACTGCGCGAGCGTTCGTGCAGCGTCAGCAAGCTGAGTTGGGCTTCACCCTCGAAGGACGTGCCGTCGAGTTTGCGGTAGGCCTGCTCGGCGCGGTCGAAGAGGCCGGCGCGCATGAAATCCTGCGCCAGCGCGTACTGGGCACGCTGGCGGTCGGCGACCTTGAGGTCACCGCGCCCGAGCAGGTGTTCGTGCACCCGCACGGCGCGCTCGAACTCGCCGCGGCGGCGGAAGAGGTTGCCCAGTGCGAAGTGCAACTCGGCGGTGTCGGGATCTTTCTGCACGGCTTCGATGAATGCATCGACGGCCTTGTCCTGCTGTTCGTTGAGCAGCAGGTTCAGGCCCTTGAAATAAGCGCGCGGGTGGTCGCGGTTTTCGCGTCGCACCTGGCGCAGGTCGAGCCGCGAGGCGACCCAGCCGAGAGCAAAGGCCACAGGCAGCGCGAGCAAGAACCACTGCAGGTCAAAGTCCATCACGCGGCGGGTGTTCTTGAGCGGCGTTGGCGCTGGTTGAGGCACTCGGTGCGGGCACGGCTGCCGGCGGCGCATCAGGCGCCAGACGCTGCGCGTCGCGGCGCTGGCGCCACCAGCTGGGCACCATCGCCAGCACGCCGATGACGCAGCCGGCGGTGAATGCGGCAAGCACCACGAAGACCAATGGCGCCTGCCACTCGACGCCAAAAAACCAGCGCACCTTCGCTTTGTGCAGGTTGTTCAGCGCAAAGGCAAAGAGGGCAAAAAAGATGAAGGCCCGAACGAGCCAGACGAAGAACCGCATTGCCGCAGATTGTATGGACTGGCGGCAGCGATTTCAGCGTGGTGGCAGCGGCTGGTCGGCCGGCACCTTGGCGTCGACCGCTTCGCGCAGGGCCTTGCCGGGCTTGAAATGCGGCACCAGTTTTTCAGGGATCACGACCTGCGCGCCGCTGCGTGGGTTGCGACCGACACGGGGCGGGCGGCGGTTGATCGAGAAGCTGCCGAAGCCGCGGATCTCGATGCGGTGGCCGCGTGCGAGCGCGTCCGACATCGCGTCGAGCATCGTCTTCACGGCGAACTCGGTATCGCGCTGCGTGAGCTGCGCAAATCGCTGGGCCAGGCGGCCGACGAGATCGGAGCGGGTCATCTCGATGGATTGCAGATCGAAGCCGCGCACATCGCGTGATGTGCGCGGCCCGAAGGCGCTGCCTAGTTGCTGCCGCCGGTGTTGTCGAGCTTGGCGCGCAGCAGGGCACCCAGGCTCGTCGTGCCGGCGTTTTCACGCTCGCTGGTCTGGGACAGGCGCTGCATCGCTTCTTGCTGCTCGGCCGAGTCCTTGGCCTTGATCGAAAGCTGGATCGAACGCGCCTTGCGATCGACGTTGATGATCATGACCTCGATCGCCTCGCCTTCCTTGATCACGTTGCGCGCGTCTTCGACGCGGTCGCGGCTGATCTCGCTGGCGCGCAGGTAGCCGGTGACATCGTCGGTGAGCTGGACTTCGGCGCCACGCGCGTCGACGGTCAGCACCTTGCCGTTGACCATCGCACCGCGGTCGTTCAGCGTCGTGAAGGTCGTGAACGGGTCGGTGTCGAGCTGCTTGATGCCCAGCGAAATGCGCTCCCGCTCGACATCGATGGCGAGCACCACGGCTTCGACTTCCTGGCCCTTCTTGAAGTTGCGCACGGCCGTTTCGCCGGGCTCGTGCCAGGACAGGTCGGACAGGTGCACCAGGCCGTCGATGCCTTGTGCCAGACCGACAAAGACACCGAAGTCGGTGATCGACTTGACCGGGCCGCTGACCTTGTCGCCACGTTTGACGTTGGAAGAAAACTCTTCCCAGGGGTTGGCCTTGCACTGCTTCATGCCCAGGCTGATGCGGCGCTTGTCTTCGTCGATCTCCAGGACCATGACTTCGACTTCTTCGCCGAGGGCCACGATCTTGATCGGGGCGACGTTTTTGTTCGTCCAGTCCATCTCGGAGACGTGCACCAGGCCTTCAATGCCGGGTTCGATCTCGACAAAGGCGCCGTAGTCGGCGATGTTGGTGACCTTGCCGAACAGGCGCGTGCTCTGCGGGTAGCGGCGTGAGACACCATGCCAGGGGTCGTCACCGAGCTGCTTGATGCCCAGCGAGACGCGGTTTTTCTCGGCGTCGAACTTGAGTACCTTGGCGGTGAGTTCCTGGCCCACGGTGACGACTTCGCTCGGGTGGCGGACGCGGCGCCAGGCCATGTCGGTGATGTGCAGCAGGCCGTCGATACCGCCGAGGTCGACAAAAGCGCCGTACTCGGTGATGTTCTTCACCACCCCGTGCACGATGGCACCTTCGCTCAGCGTCTGCAGCAGCTTGGCGCGCTCTTCGCCCATCGAAGCCTCGACCACTGCGCGGCGCGACAACACGACGTTGTTGCGCTTGCGATCGAGCTTGATGACCTTGAACTCCATCGTCTTGCCCTCGAAGGGCGTCATGTCCTTGACCGGGCGGGTGTCGAGCAGCGAGCCGGGCAGGAAGGCGCGGATGCCGTTGACGAGCACCGTCAGGCCGCCCTTGACCTTGCCGCTGACGGTGCCGGTGACAAACTCGCCGCTGTCGAGCGCGTTTTCGAGCGACAGCCACGAAGCCAGGCGCTTGGCCTTGTCGCGCGACAGGATCGTGTCGCCGTAGCCGTTTTCGACGGCGTCGATAGCCACCGAGACATAGTCGCCAACCTGGACTTCGAGCTCGCCCTTGTCGTTCTTGAATTCTTCGATCGGGACGTAGGACTCGCTCTTGAGGCCGGCGTTGACGACGACATGGTTGAAGTCGATGCGCACGACTTCGGCGGTGATGACCTCGCCGGCGCGCATCTCGCTGCGTTTGAGCGACTCTTCAAAGAGAGCGGCAAAAGACTCTTCGCCAACGGCGACTTGGGTGTCTGACATGGGGTTTCCTGGGCCGGCTGGACTGCGTACAGGTGACGAGTGGCCGGCGGTGTGAGCAACGGGTGTTGCTTGGGGTTGGGGTTGAAAATCCACCTCGCCCAGTGGCCTGGCGGCCGGAGGGGAGCGAAGGTGAGCGTGGAGAAAGACGCCGTACTTTTCAGAACGGCCTGCGCTCGGACCACCACTTCAAGACCTGCTCGACTGATTCGTCGATGCTCATCCCGGAGTTGTCGAGTTCGAGTGCATCTTCGGCGGGCTTCAGAGGCGCGGCGCTGCGGGATCGGTCCCTGGCGTCGCGCGCTTCGAGGTCTGCACGAAGACTGTCGATATTAGCGGTAATTCCTTTTGAAATCAACTGCTTATGGCGCCGCAACGCACGCTGTTCGGCGCTGGCGGTGAGGTAGACCTTGAGCGGCGCACCGGGGAAGACCACGGTGCCCATGTCGCGCCCGTCGGCGACGAGCCCCGGTGCGCGGCGAAACGCCAGCTGCAGGCCATGCAGCGCTTGGCGCACGAGGGGCAACGACGACACCCGAGAGGCCATCGCGCCGGCGTCTTCGCGGCGCAGCGCATCGGTGACATCGACGCCGCGCAGGAAGATTTGTTCGCCTTCGAAGCGCAGGTCCAGCCGCGATGCCAGTTGGGCGACTGCGGTTTCATCATCGGCGCTGATATTGGTGACGATGCCGAGGCTGCTGCCTGCCCCGACATCGAGCCGCAGGCCGGCCTGCAGTGCGACCAGCCCGGTGGCGCGATAGAGCACGCCGGAGTCGAGCAGCTGATAACCCAGGCGCGCGGCGAGCTCGCTGGCCAGCGTGCCTTTGCCCGACGCGGAGGGCCCGTCGATGGTGATCACCGGCACCTCGTCGGGCCTGGCTTCGACGAGGCCGAAGAGCGCCTCGAAATAGTCGGGGAATGTTTTTGCCACGCAGGCCGGGTCTTCAATCCGTATCGACACCGGCGGCGACACCGGCAGGTCAGCGGGCACCGCGCCCGCCGGCGGCAGCGCCAGCGCATTGAAGGCCGCCAGCGACAGGCCCATCGCCATGCGGTGGTCGTCATAGGTGTGGACACACGCATCGCGCCATTGCACCGGCGGCCTGACCTCGATGAAATCGGCGCCCTCGACGACCGCCGCGCCGAGCTTGCGCAGCTCGGTGGTCATCGCCGCGATGCGGTCGGTTTCCTTGACACGCCAGCTCGCGATGTTGGTCAGGCGCGTCGGCCCGTCGGCGTAGAGCGCCATCACGGCGAGGGTCAT
>JAYUSP010000103.1:0-7682 GCA_043755615.1 Betaproteobacteria bacterium | reverse complement strand
CGCCGCGGCGCTGCCCGCTTCGGGAAAAAACGCTTGCTCCCCGCCGATCGAGAAGTCGGCGATCGTGGCCTGGCCGGCGCTTGACGTGATCCAGTCGGCGAAGGCCTGCGCCGCGGCATGCCGGACATGCGGGTGGCGCGTCGGGTTGACGACCATCACGCCATACGGGTTGAACAGGCGCGCATCACCGTCGACCAGCACCACCAGTTCGCCGCGGTTCTTGAACGCCAGCCAGCTGCCGCGGTCGGTGAGCGCATAGGCATTCAGCGCCGACGCGATATTCAGCGCCGGGCCCATGCCGCAGCCACATTCACGATAGGCCTTGGGCTTTTGTTTGACGAGGTCGACACCGGCTTGCTGCCACAGCCGAAGCTCCATCGCATGCGTGCCGCTGCGGTCGCCGCGCGAGACAAAAACCCCGCCTTCGTTCTGCACCAGCTTCGTGAGTGAGGCGACGATGTCTTGGCCGCGCAGCCGCGCCGGGTCCGCTGCCGGCCCGACGAGCACAACGTCGTTGAACATCACGGCGCGCCGCTCAAGCGCAAAACCTTCGGCGACAAAGCGCTGCTCGGCGGCGAGGTCGTGGACCAGCACCACATCGGCATCGCCCCGCCGCGCGATGTCCAGCGCCTGGCCGGTGCCGACCGCGACCACCCGCACGTCGATGCCACTGGCCTGCTTGAAGCGCGGCAACAGGTGGGCAAACAAGCCCGACTGTTCGGTCGATGTCGTCGATGCGAGCACGATCGATCGATCGCCTTGTGCAACCGCGACGCTCGTGGCGCCAAAGACGATCGGCGCAACGATGAACCAGATGAACCAGCCAAACCACCGGATCAGTCCCACGGCAATTCGCCTTTCACAAAACGCGCCGCCGGTGCCGGCAGCGGGCCGTTGAAAAAACGCGCCACAGCCAGATCGACGATCAGCCGGCCGGCTTCGAGGTAGATCACCCGCGTCGCCAGCCGTTTGGCCTGGCCGAGGTTGTGGGTGCTGAAACAAAGCGTCGTTGTGTCGTCGCCGGCCAGGCTGTGAATGAGCGCTTCGACTTCGTGTTTGCCATGCGGGTCGAGATGCGCCGTGGGTTCGTCCAGCAACAGGAGCGTGGGCCGGGTGAGCCAGGCACGCGCCAGCGCCAGGCGCTGCTGCTGGCCGCCTGACAGCGCGGTGGCGCGCTGGTCGGCTTGCGCTGCCAGGCCGAAGCGCTGCAGCGCCTGGTCACACCGTGCAGCACGCTGCAAACGCGGCAGGCCCCGCAGCCAGGCCGCGATGTGCAGATTTTTGCGCGCTGACAGGCCGAGCAAAAATGGCCGCTGGAAGACCATCGCCGCGGTCGGCGCGGTCGGCGCGGTCGCCCCACTTGTGGCGCTGGCGTCCGCCGCCGGCTGCGGATACCAACGCCGCTGCCCGACGTCGCAGCCGAGCAGCCCGTGCAGCAGCCGCAACAGCGTCGTCTTGCCGCTGCCGTTACTGCCGACGATGGCCAGGCGTTCACCGCGCTGCAGCGTCAGGCTCACCGCATCGAGCGCGGTGACGGCACCGAAGCGCACGCTGGCTTGGTCGAGTGTGACCAGCAAGGCGGCGCCGACGTTTGTGCGTTCCGCGCTCACACCGGCACCTCGCGCGCCGCGCCACCCAGCATTTGCAGCCCGGCAATCAGCAGGTTGACGAGCCCGACCACGGCGAGCAGCACCAAGCCGAGCGCGAGCGCCAGCGCCAGATCGCCCTTGCTCGTTTCCAGCGCAATCGCGGTCGTCATGACCCGTGTCAGGCCGTCGATATTGCCGCCGACGATCATCACCGCGCCGACTTCCGACACCGCGCGGCCGAAGGCGGTGAGCAGCAGCGTCAAGACGGCCAGACGCTCGTGCACCAGCAGCAGCGCCGCGGCCGTCAGGCGCGACGCGCCCCAGGATCGCAGTTGCTCGCCGCCGTCGCGCCATGCGCCCAGCAGCAGCCGGCGGGTCAGCGCCGCAACCAGCGGCACGACGAGGATGCTCTGCGCCACGACCATCGCCGCCGGCGTGAAGAGGATGCCCAAGGCGCCCAGCGGCCCGGCCCGCGAGAGCAGCAGATAGACCACCAGGCCGACCAGCACCGAAGGCAGCGCAAGCAGCGTATTCAGCAACCCGACGAGCAACGCCTGCCCCGGGAGACGAAAGACCGCGAGCGCCGCGCCGATGAGGAGCCCGAAAAACGCGCCGACCAGGCAGGCGCTGCCGCTGACCTGCAACGACAGCGCAACGGTTTGCCGCAGCGTGTGGTCACCCTGCGCGATCAGCGCAGCGGCAAGGGCCAGGCTTTCGGCAAAGGTATTCATCGCGGGTCAGGAGTCGAGATCAACATCGAGATCAACATCGACGTCGATTGTCCACGCCGCACGGGCCGCAGAATCCGGCCTGCAAGGACCACCAAAAGCCCATGACCGAACTCGGCCCCTCCCCGCTGGCTGCCGGCGAAGACAACCTCAGTGTCGACGCTGCTAGGGCGGCGATCGTCGCCGCGCTGCAGCCTGGCGCCACCACATTGGCTTCGTTGTCGCGCGGCGAGTCGCTGCCGCTGTTGCAAGCGCTGGGCCGCGTGCTCGCCGCCGATGTCGTGTCGCCGATCGACGTGCCGGCGCACGACAACTCGGCGATGGACGGTTACGCGTTTGACGGCAGCTTGCTGGCGTCGAGTTCGGCAGTCGAGCTGCGTTGCATCGGCACGCTATTCGCCGGCCGGCCGTTCGAGCACGCTGCGGCCGAGGGTGAATGTGTGCGCATCATGACCGGCGCGGTCATGCCGGCCGGCCTGGACAGCGTGGTGCCGATAGAGCTGTGCCGCGTTGACAACGACAGCGATGGCGACCACGTCCTCATCGCGCCGGGCACGATGCGGCGCGGCGACAACCGCCGCCACCGCGGCGAAGACCTCGCCGCCGGGCAGGTGGCACTGCATGCCGGTCGCCTGCTGCGGCCGGCCGACCTGGGCCTGCTCGCGTCGCTTGGCTTGATTGCAGTCACGGTGCGCCCGCGCCTGCGCGTGGCGCTGTTTTCCACCGGTGATGAACTGCTCGAGCCCGGCCAGGCGCTGGCGCCGGGCTGCATCTACGACAGCAACCGCGTCACGCTCGCCGCAGCGCTGCACAGGCTGGGCATGGACGTCGTCGACCTCGGCCTCGTGCGCGACGACCCGGCGGCGCTCGAAGCCACGCTGCGCAGCGCGGTGGCGCTGGCCGATGTGGTCATCACCAGCGGCGGTGTCAGCGCCGGCGACGCCGATCACACCCGCGACCTGCTGGCGCGGCTGGGCAGCGTCGCATTCTGGAAAGTCGCGATGCGGCCCGGGCGGCCGTTTGCCTTCGGCACCTTGCGCGACAACGACGGCCGTAGCGCCTGGCTGTTTGCGCTGCCCGGCAACCCGGTCGCGGCCCTCGTGAGTTTTTATGCGCTCGCACGCGACGGCCTGCTCACACTGGCAGGCGCGCGGGCGCAGCCGACACCGCGCTTGCGAGCCCGCTGCGCCGTAGCAATCAGAAAACGCCCCGGCCGCACCGAGTTCCAGCGCGGCAGCGTCAGCCTCACTGCCGACGGTGTCTGGCAGGTGCAGCCGTTCGGCGCGCAAGGCGCCGGCATCCTGCGCAGCATGAGCGAAAGCAATGCGCTGATCGTGTTGGGGCACGACCAGGGCTCGGTGCCGGCAGGCGGGATGGTCGAGGTCTGGTTGTTCGACGCGCTGGTTTGAATGCGGCTCAGCCGCGCCAACTCTCGTGACGCACCGGCAATCGGTTCAACCGGGCGCGCTGGAACTCCCACGCCGGCATGAGCCTTTCCATCAGCGCGCGAAAGCCTTGGCCGTGGTTGGCCTCCAGCAGGTGCGCCATCTCGTGCACCACGATCTATTCCAGACACTCGGGCGGCTTTTTGGGCGGCGCCACCGGCTCGCACAACAGGCCCAGGGTCTCAAGCGCCTGGTCGAGCCGCTCGCGGCCCTTCTTCAGCCGGTCTTGCAGCAGCACCTCGGGGTCGGCGCCACCGGCGCTGTGGTCGAGTTCAGACGTATAGACAGCGATCGCGTTCTCGACCTTCTTGAACAAGTCTTTGTAGTCGACCGTGCTGCGCACGGCGGTATGCGCCTTGGGGGCGGCCCGGCAGCTCATGGCGCAGCGCCGATCGTGGGCGCAGTCAGCGCTGCCGGAATGAAGCCCTCGTCGGTGAGCGCACGAATCACGCCGCGCAGCAGCAGGTTGTGCGCAAAGCCAATGCTGTACTGGCGTGCGCCGGGTTTGACCGGACACAACATCCCGCTGTCGACCAGCTTTTTCACCTGGTAGGTGCGCTGCGTGGCGTTCAACCCGGGCACTGCGGTTGCAAGGTCTCCAGCCTTCACGACCTTGGCCTTGATGGTTGCCGCGAGCACGGTCTCTTCTTGCGCCGTCACCCATTGCCGCTGCCGCGCGTGGGCCAGTGCCGGCAGCAACACCTTGGCCTGCAAATGCCGGTAGTCGGCCAGTTGGTCGACCTTGCGCAACTCGTCGCGCACGCCAGTGAGCACATAGGTACACCAGGCTTCCAGCGCCAAATCGGTGCCCATGTCGGCATCGGCCAACATGGCGTAGTAGCGGTTGCGGTCGGCGCAGAACACCGCGGCCGGATTCAACAACCGCCCCATCGCGCTGACGCGAAAACCGTACTTGACCAGCAGCGCGTAGGTCAGCAGCCGCACCACGCGGCCATTGCCGTTACCGAAGGGGTGGATCCACGCAAAGCGGTGGTGGGCGAGCGCCACCTTCATCAGGTCGTACTTCGACGCATCGTTGCGGTTGACGAAGGCCACCAACTCCTGCATGTAGCCCGGTACCTGGATCGCATCGGGCGGCAAATGATCGGCCTGCGCGATCTGCACCGCGCCGCTGCGGTAGGCGCCTGGCGTGCGGTCGCCTTCGCGCTCCAGGTTGGCAACCGTCATCGCTTGCAGGCTGCGAATCAAATGCTCGCTGATCGGCGCGTGCGGCTGCACCATCTCCTCGACATGCTGCATCGCCGCTTCGATATTCGCGATCTCGCGCAGCGATTCGGTCGGCGCCGTGGTGGCCGCCGTGACCTTGGATTCGATGTAGTCGGCGAGTGTGGTGTGGTTCCCCTCGATGCGCGCCGAGGCCAGGCTCTCCAACAGGTGGAAGACCTGCTTCAACTGCAGGAATACCGGCAGCGGCGTGCTGCCGCGCAGCTCGAGCCGGCGCAAGTGCTCGAGGTCGGTGAGCACATCCAGCAGGGGCGACGAAAACGCCGGATCGAGCAGCCGCAGATGGTGGTGGACAAATTGAGCCATGGGTCACAGGAACTGCAAATTAGCCAATGGACGATCTGCAATTTACGCTAAAAAGTTGTTGTGCGACAACAATTTACTGTCTTTCAGCGGCGCCCAGCATCTGCGAGCCAAGGTTGCGACATCTGCAAACAACCGGGCCGGGAACTGCACACCGAAGTGTCGCCGAAAAACCGGCGCAGCGGCTTCACACGAGCCGAATCCGTCGGTCAGCAGCAGGCCGCTGCCGCACAATCTTCACCCATCCCCCAGCCGTCCCCCAACCCTCCCCAAATCGGCCCGCGCCCGGAGTCCCTGCATGAAGACCAATCGTCCCTCGGAGAGACAGCAACCATTGCGCATCGGCATCCTCGGCTGCGCGAATATCGCCAAGCCGTTTACCCGCGATGTCGCGCCGAGCAGCCAGGCGCGCATCGTCGCCGTGGCAAGCAGAAATATCGACACCGCGACGGCGTTTGCCGCGGCGCACCAGATCGGCCGCCACCATGCGAGCTACGAAGCGCTGCTCGCCGATGACGGCGTCGATGCGATCTACATCCCGCTGCCCAACAGCCTGCATGCCGAATGGGCGATCAGGTGCGCGGCTGCGGGCAAACATGTGCTGTGCGAGAAACCGCTGGCGCTGAACCTGCGCGAAGCGCAGGCGATGTTCGATGCCGCCAAGGCGCATGGCGTGATGCTGCTTGAGGCCTATCCGTACTGGTTCCAACCCCAGACGGGCGCAATGGTCGCGCTGCTTCAAGGCGGCGCGATCGGCTCGGTGCGCTCGGTGCAATCGTGTTTTGGCTTCACGCTGGCCAACCCGCAGAACAATATCCGCAGCAAACCCGAGCTCGGCGGCGGCGCGCTGCTCGACGCCGGCAGTTATGCGGTGAGCATCATCCGGCTGGCCTTTGGCATTGCGCCCCAACGCGTGACGGCAGAGTCTTCATGGAGCAACGGCGGGCCGGATCGTGGCGTCGACATCAGCACCAGCGCGACGCTGCATTTTGCCGACGGCCGACGCGCCCAGATGACCTGCGCGATGGACGCCGCGCAGCACCGCCGCGCGATCATCGTCGGCAGCGCGGGCACGATCGAAACCGAGTATCTCAACCACACCAGCGATGTCGCCGGCGGCGATGGCGATGGCCATCTGCCGAGCCAGCTGCGGGTGCGCCGCGGCACCGGCAACAGCGTCGCATTCGAAACCATCCACAGCGGCGTGGGCAGCGGTTTTCGGTTTGCGGCCGAAGCCTTTGCGAAGGTCATCGTCGAGCGGGACTTCGCGGCCATCGAACGCGCCGCGCAGGCCAGCCTGGACATAGCCGCGACTCTGGAAGCGATTGCGCTGAGTGCGCGGCGTGGGTGCGCAGTGGATGTGCCTTTGCGCGCTGCCTGATGCGGTAGCGCGCAGCGCCCGGGCCACCACCGGCCCAGCCAAGATGGGGGTGGCCGGCGCAGGGCATAGGAATTCCAAAACCGCAGTCGGCCACCCCCCTCCCGGCTGCGAGAACAACGCCAGCGCCTCACGAGCAACTGCCCGCAAAGCGCTGCATCGAACGCCACCACATCGGCCGCGAAGCCGCAGCCCTGACGGCCAACCAGCGACCGCTACGCCGCCTGCACGCGCACCCGGCTGTGCGCTACCGCCACTTCGTCGCCGGCGCGCAGTTTGCGCCCGCGCCGGGTCTCGACTTCGCCATTCACGTGCACGCCGCTTTCAGCGATCAAGGCCTTCGCTTCACCGCCGCTGCCGACGATGCCGCTGGCCTTGAGCAGCGCGTCGAGCGTGATGTGCTCGCCGCGCAGTTGCAGCGTGATGACCTCGGCCACGGCGCGACTTAGAAAACCACCACCGACCGGATCGACTCGCCGCGCGCCATCAATCCGAAGCCTTCGTTGATGTCTTCGAGTTTGAGCGTGTGGGTGATCAGCGGGTCGATCTGAATCTTGCCGTCCATGTACCAGTCGACGATCTTCGGCACATCGCTGCGACCGCGTGCACCGCCGAAGGCCGAGCCCTTCCAGACGCGGCCGGTGACGAGCTGGAACGGCCGTGTCGCGATCTCTTGCCCGCCCGCGGCGACGCCGATGATCACGCTCTGGCCCCAGCCCTTGTGGCAACACTCCAGCGCCTGGCGCATCGTGTTCACATTGCCGATGCATTCGAAGCTGTAGTCGGCGCCACCGTCGGTGAGCTGCACGATCACATCGACGACATTCGCATGCTCTTTCGGGTTGATGAAATGGGTCATGCCGAAGCGCCGCGCCATCAACTCGCGCGCCGGGTTGATATCGATGCCGATGATCTTGTCGGCGCCGACCATCCTGGCGCCCTGGATCACATTCAGCCCGATGCCGCCGAGGCCGAAGACGACCACGTTTGCGCC
>JAYUSP010000102.1:0-7685 GCA_043755615.1 Betaproteobacteria bacterium | reverse complement strand
CGGCGTTGGCCCACGGCCCCTCGGTCGGCAAGGTCAGCGCGCGCGGGTCGAGCAGGGCCACGCCGCTGTGCCGCGCGCCGATCTGGCGCACAGCCATCAACTGGGTCGCGATCGAGCGCTGCGAGACCAGCGCCAGGTCCACGCCGGGTTCGATTGACAGCTCCGGCGCGGGCAGCGGGCCGGCCGGGCCGCAGGCCTGCACGCCGGCAGCGTCACGCACCAGCAAGCGCTGGATGAGCAGCGAGCCCAGGCTGTCGTGCAGCAGCCGCGCGGTCAGGTCGGCGCTGCAATGCAGCGTCGCCGATTGCAGCCCGTTGATCTCGGCCAGGCGGCGCAGCGGCTCGTCGATCTCGTCCAGCCGCGCTTCGATGAAGGCCAGCGCCGAAGCGGCCGAAGCACGCGCGGTCTGCAAGTGGCTCCACCAGAGTTGCGCGCCCGCCCAGGCCAGGCCCAGCACCACCAGCGCCAGCGTCAACCCGGCCCAACGCAAAGGCGCCAGCGCGACCGGCCGCGCGCGGTGCTTCGACGACGCCGGCAGCGCAAAACCACGCGCCCAGGCCCACAGCCGGCGCGGCCACGGTCGAGCAGGATCGGGCGCGGCGTCGGCAAATGCGCTGGGCGACAGTACGGAGTCCACTCCGGCTTATCGGCCGGCGCGGCGGTTGACTTGAAACGCCGCCGAACGGCAACGCAGTCGCAGCGCTTCGATGGCGGCGCCGCGGTGGCGGCCATGCGGCCATGCGGCGGTGAGGCGGTGGTTCTGCGGCGGCGGTTCTGCGGCACTTTAGCCTTCAAGCAGCCGCACCTTTACGCTGCGCCCCTTGACCTTGCCGGTGTTGAGCCGCCGTAGCACTTGCGGGGCGATCTCGCGGGCCACCGCGACATAGGTCGAAAACTCGTTGACGCTGATCTTGCCGACCTGGGCGGCGTCAAAACCCATGTCCTTGGTCAGCGCGCCGAGCACATCGCCGGCGCGGATCTTTTCCTTGCGCCCGCCCAGGATCTGCAGCGTCTGCATCGGCGGGTGCAGCGGCTCGGGTGCGGTATCGGTCAAGGCACTCAGCGGCAGCCATTCGGAGCTGAAGCCGCCGGCTTTTTCGATCTGGCCGACACGGCCCATCTCGTCCAGGCTGGCCAGGCTGAAAGCCCAGCCTTCGGCATCGACCCGCCCGGTGCGGCCAATGCGGTGGGTGTGGGTATCGATCTCGGGCGTGATGTCGACATTGATCACCGCTTCGAGCTGGTCAATATCGAGACCGCGCGCGGCGATGTCGGTGGCCACGAGCACGCTGGCACTGCGGTTGGCAAACTGCACCAGCACCTGGTCGCGGTCGCGCTGTTCAAGATCACCATGCAGTTCGAGCGCGGCAAAACCCTGCGCGCGCAACACTTCGGTGAGGTCGCGGCACTGCTGCTTGGTATTGCAAAACGCGAGTGTGCTCACCGGCCTGTAGTGCTTGAGCAGCAGGCCCACCGCGTGCAGGCGCTGGTCTTCGCGGACTTCAAAAAAACGCTGCCGGATCTTGCTCGGCCGGTGCGCGTCGAGCAGCTTGACCTCTTTGGGCTCGCGCATGAAAGCCGCGCTCAGCTTAGGTATGCCTTCGGGGTAGGTCGCCGAAAAAAGCAGGGTCTGGCGCTGCTTCGGGCATTGTTTGGCGACGACGCTGATATCGTCGAAAAAGCCCATGTCGAGCATGCGGTCGGCCTCGTCGAGCACCAGCGTATTCAGTGCATCGAGCTTCAAGCTGCCGCGCTCAAGGTGGTCCATGATCCGGCCCGGCGTGCCGACGACGATATGCGCGCCATGCTCCAGGCTCGCCAGTTGCGGGCGCAACGTCGTGCCACCACACAGCGTGAGGACCTTGATATGGTCTTCGGCACGCGCCAGGCGGCGCACCTCCTGCGTCACCTGGTCGGCCAGTTCGCGGGTCGGGCAGAGCACCAGCGCCTGCACCGCAAAGCGGCGCGGGTTCAGGTTGGCCAGCAGCGCCAGTGCAAACGCCGCCGTCTTGCCGCTGCCCGTCTTGGCTTGCGCGATGAGATCGTGGCCGGCCAGCGCCAGCGGCAGGCTGGCGGCCTGGATCGGTGTCATCGCGTCGTAGCCCAGGCGCTGCAAATTGGCCAGTGTGGCCGGCGGCAGCGGCAGTTGGCTGAATTGAAGGTCGGTCGCGGTGGGGCTGGTCATGGGGGATTGTCGGTGACGGGGCTGCGGCGATCACATCCGCCGCCTGATCCACCGCGCGCTGCGGCGCCAGCGCCTTCCGCAGGCTGCGCCTGCGTTCAGCCCGCGGGCTGGCCGGCCCCGGCGTTCAGCTGCCGCCACAGCGCCACGGTCGCCTGCGCCAGCGCCAACGTCGTATCGACGCAGCGCAACTGCATTGCGGCCGGTGCCGGGGCCATCGCGATCGGCGCTTCGGTGCAGGCCAGGATCACGAGGTCGGCGCCGTCATCGAGCAGCGCCTGCACCGCGCGCTGCATCAGCGGCCCGGCCGCATCGAGGCGGCCGGCCTTGACATGCGCGATCGCCGGCAGCATCAGCGCGTCGAGCAGCGCATCACTTGCTGGCCACGGCCGCAGCCCGCGCGCTGCCAGCGCCGGTTCATAAAGTTTCGCGGCCAGCGTCGCACGCGTCGCGACGAGGCCGACGCGGGCGCCGGCAGCACTGCGCGCCACGGCTGCGTCGCAGGCGGCATCGATGATCGACGGGAACGGCACCACGATCTGCCGGGCCAGCGCCGCATGCCAGTGGTGCGCGGTGTTGCAGGGCATCACCAGCCCACTGACGCCGGCGGCAAGCAGCCGGTCCCGGATCTCGACAAGACGTGGCAGCGGCGACGCGGCGCCGGCCAGGATCGCCGGCGGCCGGCTCGGGATGCGTGGGTCGCAGCTGATCAGCAGCGGCACATGCTGGGCGTCGTCATGGGCCGGTGTCGACGCGATGACCTTATTCAGAAAGTCCGCCGTCGCCAGCGGCCCCATGCCGCCGATGACGCCAATCGGACCGAGCGCACCGATCATGATGTTGTCCCTGTATCGAAATCACGCCGCGCGTTGAAAATCAGGCCCCGTCGAGTGTCCGTGAAATCGGCCTCGATGCCGAAACGCAGACCCACCCGATGCGCCGATGAACCCCAACTTCGAAACCGCCAAGGAACAGTTTCTCGCCGGCCTGGCTTGCCAGCAAGCCGGCGCGCCGGCCGACGCCGAGCTGCACTACCGCCGCGCGCTGGCGGCCCTGCCCGGCCGCGCATCGACGTTGACCAACCTCGGCGCAACGCTGGTCCAGCTCGGCCGGCCGGCCGAGGCGCTGCCTTATCTGGAGCAGGCTGCGCTTGCCGCGCCGGCAGAGCTCCAGGCCTGGTCGCACCGCGGGCTGGCACTGGTGGCGCTGCGGCGTGACGATGAAGCAATGGCCTGTTTTGAGCATGTCGCGACGGTGTCCGGCACAGTCACGGAACAAGCCGCAGCCTGGTTCGAACACGCCCGCTGCCTGGCCCGGCTGGAGCGCCCCGATGCGGCGCTGGTGTCGTGCGACAGCGCGATCGCCGCCGGCCCCGATATCGCCGCCGGCTGGGCCTTGCGCGGCAGCCTGCTCAAAGACCTTGGGCGCCAACGCGAAGCTGCCGCGGCGCTGCGCCGCGCCATCGAACTCGGCGCCGACACGGCCCTGAACCGCTACCTGCTGGCTTCACTCGAAGGCCGCGACGCGCCGCCGCAGCCGCCGCCGGGTTACGTCGAAGGCCTGTTCGACGCCTATGCCGCGGCGTTCGACACTCACCTGGTGCAGACCTTGCACTACGACGCGCCCGAGCTGCTCGCGCGCGCCATCGCCGGCCTGTCGCGGCGCTTCACTTCGGCGCTGGACCTGGGCTGTGGCACGGGGTTGTGCGGGCCGTTGTTGCGGCCGTATCTGCATCCGCGCGACGGCCGCCTCGAAGGTGTCGACCTGTCCAGCGCGATGCTCGGGCTGGCCCGCGAGCGCGGTGTCTACGACACGCTGGCGCAGGGCGACATCATCGAATTCATGCAGCACACCGAGCAGCGTTTCGACCTCGTGGTCGCAGCCGATGTGTTCATCTACATCGGCGACCTCGATCCGGTATGGGCAGCAGTGCGGCGCGTCTTGCAGCCCGGCGGCTGCTTCTGTTTCTCCGCCGAGCGCGCCGCCGACCCGTTGCCCTTCGAGCTGCGCCCGAGCTCGCGTTACGCCCATTCAGAAGCAGCGCTGCGCGCCCTCTCGCGACGCCATGGTCTGCTGGTGAAATCGCTGCAGCACGCCGCCATACGGCTCGACCAGGGGGTGCCGGTCGCGGGCCTGTTTTTCATGCTGACGGCACCTGATTGAGCTTCGACCCGATGCAGACGTGAGGGGTGGCCCGCCAGCGCCGAGGGCGGGCGTCCCGGGGCGCATGACTACGAGGAGCGGAGGTGGTTGGTAGGCCGCCCGTCTACCGAACGACCGGGGTGAGTGGCAGAAACGTCCGAAGCTACCCAGAAAGTTACCCAGGCGACTGCCCCGCTACACCGGTCATTCGATGCCGCGTTCTGACCGCGCTTGCCGCTTGCGCCTTGAGCGCCCGTGCCAGCGCGCAGCATGTCGCTCCCGACCGAATGGGCTCGGCGCGAGCTTCAATTCACGAGGCGACTCGGGCGCCGCCGTGATCGGCGATGAACGCTGCTGGAATGGCTGCATCAATGGCGTCCAGCCCATCACCGGCTTCTTCGAACCGAGCGGACACGACGGCCCAAGTCGGTGGCTCCCATGACTTTGCAGTGACCTCTTGTTGACCTTCGTTGACCTTTTCATTGACTTTGGTTGATCTGCGCCGCGCCCAGCTGGCGCATGCTGCGGACAGGGATGCCGAGGGGTTGCTGCACCACAGGTGGTTTCAGGACGAGGACATTGACGATGACCAGATCGAAGCCGCCCGCCAAAGACGCGATGAACTTGACCAAAACGAGAGTGAGCAACAGCGGCTGCTCGACGAGGAAAACGAGGCCGAAGCCAAGGCCGAACGCGAAGCCATCATGGCCGAGGGCAACATCACCGAAGATGAGGTCAACGCACTGACGGATGAAGACCTATCATTCGACTACTTCGCAGGAGACCGCAGCGATGACACCGACCCACAAGACGACAGCCGAGCTGCGCAAGAGCGCGAGGACGAAGCTGTTCAAGATGAACCCGACCGACCGGGAGCGCCTGCTCGAACTCGAAGCGAAGCGCCGCGGGCTGCCGCTGCCGACGAAGCCGCAGACCAAGAAGGACTGACCTTCGAATCGCAGACGCCTGCCGCCTGGGCGAGGGCACCGCAACCCGACGCCGCCCCGGTGATTTGCGTCTTTGCTCGACGACTGGTGCGCTCAGCGCCAACACTCGACAACGAGCGTCCATTTCCGGGCCTCGTCCGCCAAGTCGGCAGCGCTCTGACTGAACATCAGCATCCCCCCGGTTCGGTACTCGACTTTGTGCGTATCGAGAAAGGTCTTGAGGGTCTGGCCATTGACAGCGAAGTTGACGTTTTGTGGGACTTGACCTGTCGCGCGACTCACCTTGTTGTCTGACAGTTTTCCCATCACCACGCCAACGACCTCGCCCTTCATGTTCAGAACAGGGCTGCCGCTGGAGCCAGGCTGGATGGGTGCGGTAATTTGGATCTGATTCGTGTCGTTGCCCAAGCCAGAGAGCGCGCTGATCACCCCCGGCGTAATATTTCCGCCCGAAGAAAGAACGGCATTCAGCGGGAAGCCGAATACGACCACGTTCTCGCCCTGGCGAACCGGTGGCGACGCGCTGCTGACAGGCGCCGTCTGAGCAACGCTGTTGCCGAGCTGAAGCAGCGCGATATCGTTCGCAACGTCCGCAGTCACCACCTTGAACGCGCCGTCGCGCCCTGACGCGCGAACTTCGCGGCAACCGTCAACAATATGGTTGTTGGTGATGGCGTGTCCCGCCTTGCTAACCCAAAATGCCGTCCCCATGCCTCGCTTGGCGACGGCACCGAGCGGAGCCGGAACGCCACCACTCGCTCCTTCGCGCACCAACGTCTGGCTCTTCTTCCAACCCGAGGACAGGCGCTGGGCTTCGGCAATCTGCTCCGGCGGCAGCTCAAGCCGGTCGCGCCGCTCCCTCGCCTTGTCCGACCCATTTCCAGCGGCAAGATTCAGCCATGCGTATGCGAGCACGCCGTCGCGCGGCACGCCGATCCCGAGCCGGTAGCGAGTGCCAATTGCGGCCTGGGCGTCAACATGCCCATTCGCCGCTGCCTCTACGAACCACTCCGCAGCCGTGATGTCATTCTTTGGTACGCCTTCACCATTTGCGTACATCACTCCGATATTGAACTGCGCGGCTGAGTCGCCCAGCGCCGCGGCTTTGCGCCACCACTCGACCGCCTTGGCCGCGTCCTTATCGAGACCCATCCGACCTTTTTCATGGCTTACGCCGAGCATGAACTGGGCGTTCGTATCCCCACTCTCCGCCGCCCTCGTCCACCACGCGATCGCTTGAGCCGCGTCCTTTGCGACGCCGTCCCCGTCGGCATACGCTCCCCCGAGAGCGAACTGGGCCGAGGCATCGCCCTGATCGGCCGCTTTGCGCCACCACGCGACTGCCTGAACCAGATCTTTTTCAACGCCGTCGCCGCGGTAGTACCGGCGAGCAAGGAGAATCTGGGCCTTTACGTTGCCGGCTTGCGCGGCCTCTCGCAGCGCCTCGGTGGGACGAAGCTCCAGCAGCGCCTCTTCAAGATCGACCCCATCAAAGTATCCCCCTTTCGTTGGCAGCGACTCTGGCGCGGCGGCCGTACCCGATTGGCGGCGGTCGCAGCCAAACAAGGTCGCAGCGACAGCAGCAACAAGCAGCAGCAGCCGCGCACTCGGTTTCATCATGTCGCTCCCCAGAGGTCGGCGCGGCTACACAACACACGGCTTGTTCGAGGTCGCCTCGGGCGAGGCGTTGATGCCTCGCATTGTGGCCCCAGCGACCACTCAGCCATTCACTTCGTATTGCGCCCCACGGCTCCCAATTGGCCAGTGGTGCTTCGCGATGCCGCCCAACCGTAGTATGCAGATCGCGCATCACCTGGCGCTTCATGTTCCAGCCGCCACCGTTGAACCCGCTGTGCACCGTGCGCGCTTTGCCGTCATCGGCGAGCGGTAGATCGGTCTCGCCTCCGAAGGGTGCCGAACGCATACGGACCTATCGCAGCACAAGACGAAGCAGCGCTTGCCTCTGCTCACGCAGAAGCCGCCTGATCTGCGAAATCTCGCTGCGCTCCTTCAGCCACACCCCGCCCTTTCCGGCGTTCTTCGACGACCTGACCTTGCCTTCAGCGCTTCGCGGTCCCGTTGACTGCCGCCAAGGGCTCCACCGTCGAATCGCTTCGGCCTGCGCCGCCCGCCGTTCCGGGCTCCATCCATCCGCCATCGCCTGCCTCCAGTAGTTCGTTTCGCTCGGAATCGCGCTCGGAGTCCGGATTGCTCTCGTGCCCGGGTCGCGGATTTGGAATCGCGCCATTGTTCACCTGCTGCGGCCCGAATGCGACGTTCGCTTGTTGGGCGAACATCACGGGCGGGTTCCCGGCTGCCAACACTGCTTCGAGCGTCGCGCGGCTTTGCGACTGCGCCTTCAGCGCGAGGCGCATGAGGCTTTCCATCTGATGGGTGCCGTCGCGTTCATCAAC
>JAYUSP010000101.1:0-2630 GCA_043755615.1 Betaproteobacteria bacterium | reverse complement strand
GCTTGTCCGGCGCAAACGAGGCTTCGATCACGAACTGGCCGCCAAACTCGAACCGGTCTGCCGTGCAACTGGCGTGGTAGATCAGCCCGCGGCGCTCGCGCAGTTCGGCCAGCAGCGGCGAGCTCATGCCTTCGCCAAAAACCGCCGCGGCCATCTCGCAGGCCGCGTCCTGGGCTGCATCAGATGCCACATCGCCCGCGGCCAGCGCCGGCAACGGGTAGCCCAGAACGATATGCGTCTGCCCGCTGCCGGCGAGCCGGCGCGAGCGCACACCACCGGCCCACGGGGGCGCGTCGATGTGGTGTTCACTGCCACGAGGCAAGGCGCTGAAGCCGGCTGCGGCAGCTTGCACGATCTGCGCCGCGTCGACGCAACCGGCCGCGGCAACGACGATATTCGCGCCGGTGTACTGGCGCTCAAGACAGCCGGCGAGGTCGACGCGCGCCAGGCGCTGCAGGTTGCCGCGGCTGCCGATCACCGGCTGCGCAGCCGGGTGCAGGCCCCAGCAGGCATGGTCGAAGAGCTGGAAGGCGGTGTCCATCGGGTCGTCTTCGACCTCCATCAACTCTTGCAGCAGCACCGCGCGCTCACGTTCGATCTCGGCCGCCGGAAACGCCGCGTTGCAGACGATATCGGCGAGCATGCCCACCAACTGCGGCGCGTCGGCGGCAACACCACGCATGTAGTAGGCAGTGTGGTCCTTGTCGGTATGCGCATTGACCTCGGCACCGAGCCTTTCGGCGTCGAGGTTGATGCGGTGGCAGTCGCGGCTGTGGCTGCCCTTGAAGAGCATGTGCTCGACAAAATGGCCGACGCCGTTGAGCGGCCGGCTTTCGTGCGCGCTGCCGCTGTGCACAAAAACACCGACGCTGGCGGTCAGCGCCTGCGGCATGTGCAGCGTGAGGACGCGCACACCGTTGGGCAGCGTGCTGATCTGGGTGTCGGTGTCGGCGTCGGCATCGGCGTTGGTGTGCGGGCTGGTAGTCCGGGCTTCGGGGCTTTGAGTGAGGGTCTTCATGGCCCGCCGACTCTACGCCGGCCTTCGCGCTCGTTTGCGCGCGACATGCCGCGCCTGACTCTGGCGGCGGCGGCGCCGGCGCCGGCGATTTGTCTGCCTATACTGATTGCCGGACGCCGATAGAGCGCCTGCGCCTGTCCCGACTTCACCCGACGAGGCCCCACCGTGCAGCCCCAGCAGCCTACGCAGCGCATGCAACCCGACGACATCGTGCTGAGCAACGGCGTGCGCACGCCTTTTGGCGACTTCGGCAAATCGTTGCGTGACGTGCCCCTGGCCACACTCGGCGTGCATGTCGTGCAGGCCTGCCTGGCGCGCGCGGGCGTGGATGCGGCGCAGGTCGACCATCTGGTATTTGGCAATACCGCGCCAGTCGACCACGACGGCCTGTTCATCAGCCGCAAGGTCGCCATCGCCGCCGGGCTGCCGGTGGCCAGCAGCGCGCTCGGTGTCGTGCGCGCCTGCGGCACCGGCTCGCAGGCGATCGTCAGCGCGGCGCAGCAGATCAGCAGCGGCCACAGCGAAGTCGCCATCGCTGCCGGTGCCGAAAACTACTCGCGGGTGCCCTACCTGTCGACCAGTGCCCGCTGGGGCGCCGGGCGCGGGCCGGCCGAATTGATCGACGGCCTGGATACGATCTACCGCTGCCCCTTCACCCGCGAGCTGATGGGCGACACCGCGGAGAACCTGGCCGCGCGCTTTGGCTACCAGCGCGAGGCGATGGACGATTGGGGCTTCATGAGCCAGCAGCGCGCCGGTGCGGCGATGGCCTCGGGCTTTCTGGCGCGGCAGATCGTGGCCATCGATGTGCCACACAGCCCAGGGGGCAAAGCCGACGGCAAGGCCAGCCGCCGCTTCGAGCAAGATGAATTTCCGCGCCCGACGATCACGCGCGAGAAGCTTGCGCAGTTGAAGCCCGCTTTTCGCAAGGACGGCAATGCCGGCAAGGACGGCCTCGGCACAGTGACCGCCGGCAACTCCAGCGGCGTCACCGACGGTGCGGCCGCCCTGCTCGTCACCGGCGCGGCCGTTGCGCAGCGCCTGGGCATCCAGCCGGAGGCGCGGCTTGTCGATTGGGCCGTGGTCGGCGTACCGCCAGAGATCATGGGCGCCGGCCCGGTGCCGGCGATCACCAAGCTGCTCGCGCGCCAGCGCCTGCGTGTCGAAGATATCGACTACTGGGAAATCAACGAAGCCTTTGCGGTCGTCAACCTGCACGCCGAAGCGCAGCTCGGCATCCCGCGCGCGCGCACCAATCTTTATGGTGGCGGCATCAGCATCGGCCACCCACCTGGCGCCACCGGCCTGCGCATGACGATGACCGCGATGCAGCATCTGGCCGAATGCGGCGGCCGTTACGCGGTCATCAGCATGTGTCTGGGGTCGGGGATGGGGATGGCGACGCTGATCGAAAATCTGCGCCGCTGATTTCTGGCGTTAGCGCTTTTGGGTCGCGCTTTTGGGTCGCGCTTCTGGTTGCCGCTTTTGGTCAGCGCTGGTGCAGCGCCGTCGCTGACCACACCATCGCTGACCACACTACCGCCGCACCCGCACCGGCAGGCTGTGCATGCCGCGAAAGACGAGAGAGTTGATCCAGGCCGGCTCAGGCCCG
>JAYUSP010000100.1:0-2633 GCA_043755615.1 Betaproteobacteria bacterium | reverse complement strand
CTCGGCGCGGTCGGTCAGTTGCAGTTCGAGGTCGTCGCGCACCGGCTCGAACATGAGTACGGCTGCAAGGCACGCATCATGCCCAGCCGTTTTCAGGTCGCGCGCTGGGTGACTTGTGATGAAGCCGATGGTGGCGAGCGTGAGCTCAAGCGTTTCATTGACGGCAATTCACACCGCGTCGCCTACGACGCCGTCGACGCGCCGACGGTGCTCGTCGAATACGCGCCCGAGCTGCGCGCGATCGAAGCCAACTGGCCGAAGATCAAATTCCACGCGCTGCGCGAGCACGCGGGGCTGGTCTTCCAGAAACGGCTCGAAGGCTGAGCAGCCCCAAGCCGATGAGCAACCAGGACGCCGGCTCCGGCACTGGCGTGGCATTCACGTTGTCGAACTGGTACCAGGGGAATTCGCCGACAAAACTCTCGACGCCGCGCATCTGCACGCTGCCCAGGTTGGCCTTGTTGAAGACAAAGGTCTGCAAGCCCGGCAGCTCGTCGAGGATTACCACTTCGCTGTCGCTGCCGCCGCCGGCATAGTTGAAGGTGAACCTGACGTGGCGGTCGACGCCGACATTGGCGCTGTCGGCAAGGTCGATGCTGCTGAAATCAAAGGCCCCGCCGCCGGCGCGGGTGAGTGTCACGCGCACCGGGTAGTCGGTCATCACGATGGTTGCAAAACCGGGGTCGGCCTGCCAGGCGTCGGTGCGGGAAGCGACCCGAAAATCAGCCGGTGCCGGGACCACAAAAGCAAACTCGGCAGCGAAATCGAAGCCGTCGGCGCTGAACGCCGAACCGATATTCACGATCGCCGGTGGCGCGTCAAAAGCAAACTCGTTGAAGTCGATCACCACCGCCTGCGCCACCGAGGCGGCGGCCAGCAGCAGGCCGGTGGACATGGCGCGGGTCAGTCGGAACTGGGTTTTCATGGTCGCTCCTCGTTTGATCGGCGCGCCAACACGGCAGCGCCGCCGACGCATGACATCACGATTTGTCAGCACCGCGACCCCCGCACCCTAGGGGGCCGCGCCGGCCGCGGCGTGACGCTGGCGTGACGCCGCCGCAGTGACAATGACGGCTCGGCGCACGACGGTTCGTGCGCTGCAACCTCATTCTTCGGGAGTGGCCGTCATGAAATTCAAGCACTTCGCTTCAGCCTGCATCTTGCTCACCGCGCCGACCTGGGCGCTGTCCCAAAGTCCGGGCTCGGGCAGCGTGAACTTCGAGTTCACCAGCTACACCGGGCCGATCGCGATTTCTCTACAGGCGGACACGTTCAACAGCGCAGCATGGTCCCACCGCGGGCTCGTCAACGAGGAGTCGTCAGTGTCGGTGAGCGGCTGGTCCAACCGGGGCTACGGCAGCGGCTCGGACGGCTATGTGATCGGCAGCGCCCCGGTCTACAACACACCCGGCGTCGCGCTGCGTTATGTCACCACCGTTGCCGGCAGCGCCGACGAGAACCTGATCAGCTTCACCCCGCGAACCTTCAACAACGTGCTGCCCGGTCAGGACTTCGTGCTCGGCACGTTGAGTTTCCAGAACGGCTTCTGGTTCGGCGGCGGCGCCAACGCCGCCTTCAATGCACCCGCGGATCTGGCCTTCAACCTGAGCACCGTCTCGGCTGATGGCGCGCAGTTCAACCAGTCCATCTCCGGCAGCATCCGCCTCGTCGTGAACGCACCCGACGGGCTGGACTACAACACGCTCGTCGGTCAGCAGGCCGAGGCTGACTGGCTCTATATCGACAGCCCGGCGCTGCTCGCGGCGCCGCAGGCCCTGCGTGTCTACGACGCCTGCTGCCGGCCGGCCGGCGAGACATCGACGGCCAGCGTGGATGTGATCGGGCGCTTTGGTTCCTTGTACATCGCCGGCCTGGCCAACGTGCAGGGCGGCGGGTTCGTCACTGCCGCGGTCACACCGCTGCCGGTGCCCGAGCCCGGCACCTGGGCGCTGCTGGCGTTGGGCCTGGCGGCGGTCGCTGCACGCGGCCGCGTTGGTCGCGTGAAACACGCGAGCGACCGCGCCGCACTCGGATAATCAACATGTGCGCGCTGCCAACCGCTTAGCCCTGTACCTGGACCTGATCCGCTGGGACCGCCCCGCCGGCTGGCTGCTGCTGTTGTGGCCGACGCTGAGTGCGCTGTGGATCGCCGCTGACGGCTTCCCAGGCTGGCACTTGCTAGCGGTATTTGTCTTCGGCACGGTGCTGATGCGCAGCGCCGGTTGCTGCTTCAACGATGTCGTCGACCGCGACTTCGACCGCCATGTGAAGCGCACCGCCCAGCGCCCGGTGACCAGCGGCGCGGTGTCGGTCAGGCAGGCGCTGGCGCTCGGCGCGGCGCTGGCGCTGGCCGCCTTCGGGCTGGTGCTGACCACCAACCCGCCGACGATGCTGCTGTCGGTTGCAGCGCTGCTCGTGACGCTGGCCTACCCTTATGCCAAACGCCTGGTTTCGATGCCGCAGGCGGTGCTTGGCGTGGCCTTCAGTTTTGGCATCCCGATGGCTTTTGCCGCGGTGCAGGGCGGGCTCGAATGGAGCCTGGCCGCGGTGCCGCTGCAGGCCCTGTGGCTGCTGCTGGGCAACCTGTTCTGGGTCCTCGCCTACGACACCGAATATGCGATGGTCGACCGCGA
>JAYUSP010000099.1:0-2634 GCA_043755615.1 Betaproteobacteria bacterium | reverse complement strand
AGATCGGCGTCACCGTCGCCATCGAGGTCGGCGAACGCGGGCGCGCTTTGCGGGCCGATGCCGATGGTGCCAAGCGGGTTGTCCGCGCCGAGCCGCTCCACGTAGGCAGCCGCCACCGCCGAGCCGGTGTTCTCGAAGACGCGCAGCGTGCCACCGTCGTTGCCGACCACCAGGTCAGCGTCGCCATCGCCGTCGAGGTCGGTAAACGACGGCGTGGCGAACGCGCCAACGTCGATGCCCGCGAACGGGCTCACCGGCAGGGTCGGCTGCGCCAGGTCGAAAGCCCTGCGCTCGACATAGCCAGGCACAGCCGCGCTGCCGGTGTTCTCGAAGTAGCGGAGCGTGCCGTTGGCCTCGCCCACCACCAGGTCTGCATCGCCGTCGCCGTCCAGATCGACAAACGCAGGTGCGCTGGCGGAACCGACATCGATGCCGCTTACGGGATTGAACGGCGCGGCCGGGCTGGCCGGATTGAACGCGCCGCTGCGCTCTAGATATGCGGGCGCCACCGGCGTGCCGGTGTTCTCGAAGAAGCGCAGCGTTCCTTCGGCATTGCCCACCACCAGGTCGAGGTCGCCGTCGCCATTGATGTCGACGAACGTCGGCGTGCTGCCGGAGCCGACGTCGATGCCGTCGAACGGATTCGGATTGAGGTTGCCTGCGCCGGCCGCGCCGGTGCGCAGCGCGTACACCGGAGCCGCCCGGGTCCCGGTGTTCTCGTAATAACGCAGAGTCCCGTCCTGCGTGCCGACCACCGCATCGAGGTCGCCGTCGCCATCCACATCGGCGAACGCCGGCGCGCTGAAGTCGCCGCTGTCGCCCAGGCCTGGCAGCGCCGTCGGTGCCGCGAACACCAGCGTGCCGGCATTGATGCTGGAGAACGACTCGACCGCACCGCTCGCGTTCAGTACCACCCGGCCGTTGTCGCCGATGACGATGTCACGGCCGGCACTCGGCACCACGTTCAAGGACGCGGGCTGGGTCGGGTCGTTGACGAAGTCGTTGCCCATGCCGCCGAGCACGATGTTGTCGCCGCCGCCGGTGACGATGGTGTCGCCCCAGGCCGGCTGATCCAGCGTGTCGGTGGTCTGTGCGCTGCGCACATTGTTCGAGTTGGCGAAGAAGTCCAAGCGCGCGTTGTCGCCGGCGATGATGTCGCGGCCTGCGCCGGCCGTGATGACATCGGCACCGGCGCCGCCGACGATGAGGTTGTCGCCCTCGCGGCCGTCGATGATGTCATTCCCGCCGATCAGCGAATCAACGCTCTCGGCGAAGTCGGGCAGGCGCACCAGGCCGTCGCTCACATCGCCAGGTCCGCCGCCGCCCAACTGTTCGACGATCCTGGCCGTCACCACACCGTTGGCGTCGCGCTCGTAGCGCACGGTGCGACCGCGGTCGCCGAAGAGGATGTCGTTGCCGCTGCCGCCAACGATGGTGTCGCCGCCCTGGCCGCCGAACACCGTAAGCGCGACCGTGGATGCGAAATCCAGCCCGCTGACCGGATCGGCGGTGCCCAGGGCCGCACTGCCGGTTCCATAGACGAAATCGTTGTCGGACCGGCCGGGGTAGTTGTTCCACGGGCCATGGGTATTGAGCACCAGCGGACCATCGCGCACATCAGCGCCGTTGCTGGCGACTTGCAGGTTGACGTAGACGCGGTCGTCCCCCAGGCCGGTATTGAGGGTGGTCACAACGCGCACATCGGCGCGGGTGAGCGTGCCGTCGATGCTCACGGTATCGTTGCCGAATCCGCTCCAGATCGAGATGCCGTCAGCGAAGCTACCGTTGGAAGCGCCCATGCCATCGACGCTGGTGTCGGCGCGGTAGGTGATGCTGCCCTGGCGCAGGTCGACCCAGCCGAAGGCATTTTCGCCGCCGGTCAGGCCGCGTACCGCGACCTCGGCATTGGTTGGGGCGCTCGCCACCGCGGCGACGGTGAAGGCACCGGCATCGACCGGGCCGCCGCGCGTCACGCTGCCTGCCGGCGCATCGAACACGCCACCGGTGGCGCGGATTTCGATGGCACCGGTGGCTGGAATGACCGCCGCGGCGAAGTCGGCGAGCGCATCGACCTTGAAAGCCAGCGCGGCTGCGAATTCGTCCAGGGTCGTGACCACGACCGCATTGACCGTCTCGCCATACGTGACCGATACCGACAGGGTGGCGTTCAAACGCAGGGTCCAGGTATCGCCGTCGAACGGGGCGCGGTTGAGCGTGGCTACGAAATCGGCCGGATCGGTGGCACCGACACGGTCGGTGATGAGGATGTCGCCATTGGTGAGCGTGCTGGCCTCGCCGCTTAGGAGAAGCTGCGCGCGGCCGCTGCCGGAATCGATGTTGAGCGCGCCATTGATGTTGTGCAGGTGGCCGGCCAGGAACCCGGGCAGCGGCGCATCCGCTGCCGGATCGCGGGCGAAGGCGGCGGCCGAGGACACGTAGATGCGGTCGTCGCCCGCGTTGGTGCGAACCGTGGTCGCCGCAGTGGTGCCCTGGATGTTGATGATGTCCGCCCCGGAACCCAATTCGATGGCGAGATTCTCGATCTCGTAGTAGTTGATGCCCGTAACGCGGGTGGCGACAAGCGCGGCGGCGGCCTCGACGTCATCCCCACGTGCGACGCCATCGACGCTGAAG
>JAYUSP010000098.1:0-2634 GCA_043755615.1 Betaproteobacteria bacterium | reverse complement strand
CTGGCAGATTTCAAGCGCAAGCTGGCCGGCACGGTGAACTAAGGCGTGCCGTTCGTGCACCGCTCGGTCGACGAAGACGACAAGGCCGGCGACATCGTCGTGAAGGTGATCGACAACGCCGTCAGTGCGCTGCTGGCTTATCGCAACGACGCGGCGAGCCACGCCTTCGAGCGCGCGATGCAGGCCCTGACGGAAGCGGGCCGCAACGGCCGGCGCATCGAGTTCTACGGCGTCGGCAATTCGGGCATCGTGGCGCAAGACGCGCAGCACAAGTTCTTTCGCCTCGGCGTCTCTGCCACTGCGGTGTCCGACGGCCATGTGCAGGTGATGAGCGCGACGATGCTGCAGCCGGGCGATTGCGCCGTGATCATTTCCAACTCGGGCCGCAGCCGCGATTTGCTCGACGCCGCCGAGATCGCGCGCCGCAAGGGCGTGACCACGATCGTCATCACTGCCAGCGGCTCGCCCCTGGCCCACGCCTCGAGCAGTGGCGCGCATGTGCTGCTGGCGGCCGACCACCCGGAAGACTATGACCGCTACAGCCCGATGGTGTCGCGCCTGCTGCACCTGGTGATCATCGACATCCTGACTACCGGCGTGGCGCTGCGCCTGGGTGCGGAGTTGCGGCCGATGCTGGCCGAGATCAAGCGCAACCTGCGCAGCCGGCGCTACGCGCGCGCCGATTGAGCCGCTGCATCGAGGCCGAGCAATTCGGCCACGCCATACAGCCCGGCCAGATCGACCATCGCGGCCGGCGCGCCATGCACCACGAAATCGCGGCCCAGCGCGCGCGCGTGGCGGCGAGCTTCGAGCAGCAGCGCAATGGCGCTGCTGTCGAAGTTGGCCAGCGTGCTGGCGTCCACGCTCACCGCGTCGGTGCCGGAGCCCAGCAACTCATCCACGGTACGCAACTCGGCACCGGGTACGCCGAGGTCGGCGATGGTCAGCGAGGCCGGCAACGCACTCATGTCTGGCTCAGGTCTTGGCCGCGGCCTTGTTGCGCTCGGCCAGCTTGGCAATCAAGCCATCGACGCCACTGGTGCCGATCTCCTGCGCGAAACTGGACCTGTACTGTTCCACCAGCCACACGCCGAGCACGTTGACGTCATAGATCTTCCAGCCGCTGCCGTTCTTCTCCAGACGGTAGTCGAGCTGGATCGCATCGCCCTTGCCCTTGACTTCGGTGCGCACGACGACTTCGCTGTCGTCGGCGCCGGCGCGCAGCGGCTTCAACTGCACGGTCTGGTCCTTCACCTGGGTCAGCGCGCCGGCATAGGTGCGCACGATCAGGATCTTGAACTCGTCCTGCAGGCGCTTTTGCTGTTCGGGCGTGGCGGCGCGCCAGTGGCGGCCGACGGCCGAGGCCGTCATGCGCTGGAAGTTCACGTGCGGCATGACCTTGTTATCGACCAGGCTGATGATCTTGCCGACATCACCGGCCTGGATCGCCTTGTCGGCCTTGACGGTATCGATGACTTCGGTCGAGACCTGCTTGATCAGCGCATCGGGCGCGGTTTGCGCCTGCACCGATGCGAAAGCCAGGGTCATCGACAGAGCAGCGAAAACTTGCTTGAACAACATGAAGGTCCTTTCAGGCGTGCCGAGAGAGTCGGCACCGTAAGCTACAACGCGCGTAGCCGCTCAGGGTTTACTCGGCGCAACGGGCGCGTCGTCTTTGGGTTCGGGGATGTCGGGCGGGTCACCGTCATAAACCAGGCTGCGCCGGCGCGACAGATAGCCGTCACGTATGAACACATATTTGTCCAGCGCGATGTCGTCAACAAGGCGGCTGGCACCCAGCAGGCCCGCGCGCACATCGATCAGTTGCAGCGTCGAGATACCGACGCGCGTGGCGCTGTCGTTGCTCAGCGCCGCGGGCCGCCACTGCAGATCGACCGGCAACGCGCCAGTATCGCGCAGCGATGAGGGGCCGAGCAGCGGCAGCACGATGTAGGGCCCCGCCGGCAGGCCCCAACGGCCGAGCGTTTGGCCGAAGTCTTCTGGCTGTCGCTCGATGCCGAGATCGCCGGCCACATCGAACAGGCCGGCGATACCGAACAAGGTGTTGGTGGCCACGCGCATCGTCATCTGCGCAGCGGCCACCGGCTTGCCTTGCAAGAGCTGGTTGATCGCCGACCAGCCGTCGCCGATGTTGCCGAAGACATTGCCGACGCCGCTGCGCACGAGTTCGGGCACCACGTTCTTGTAGCCGGTCGCCACGGGCTTCAAGACCGCGGCGTCGAGCCCCTCGTTGAAGCCGAAGACGGCGCGGTTCCAGCCTTCGAGCGGGTCAATGGCGCTTTGCGCGTGGGCCATTCCAGCAACCGCCAACAGGCAGGCCGCCGTCGCGAGGCGTGCGCGAGAGAGATTGGTCATTTCTTGTCGTTGGCGATGGCGTTGGCGTTGGCGTTGCCGTCGCCGGCATCCGCGGCCTTGTTGAAGATCATCTGCCCGATCAGGTTTTCCAGCACCACGGCGGACTGGGTTTGTCGGATCACATCACCGGCCACGAGTTCCTTCTCTTCGGCGCCGGGCTCCAAGCCGATGTACTGGTCGCCGAAGAGAAGGAACTCGTGGCCGGTGATGTGATCCGACAAACCCAGTCCGCCGTGGTGCTGGACAACCTGATCGGGC
>JAYUSP010000097.1:0-2634 GCA_043755615.1 Betaproteobacteria bacterium | reverse complement strand
CGGACGCAACAGCAGCAGCGCAGCGGCGGGCAGCACCGCGATCCACGCCGCCGAGCGCCAGCGCTGCCACAGCATCAGCCCCCGCTCGACCCGCCTCCAGGCCACAGCCCACGGTGCTGCAGCGACGGCGAGTTGCCCGCGCTGGCCTTCAGCCTGCGCGATCAGGCGCTGCCGGCGCGCGGCCAGCAGCAACAGCGCGGCGTCGTTGTTCATCGTGGCGCGCGCCCGATGCCGGCCAGCGCGTCGCGGTCGCGGCCGAGTTCGGCCAAGGTGCTGGCCAGCAGCGGCGGCCGCGCGAGGGCGCGTTGCTGCCAGCGCCAGGCCATGCCAATGCCGGCGGCCAGGTAGACCGCGCTCAGCGCAGCGAGCACCAGCAGCCGATATTCGTCCCAGAACAGCACCAGCAGCAGCATCGACAGCAGCACCAGCGCGAGACCGAGAAAAAACAACGCCAGCGTCGCCGCGATCAGCATCTGCGCCAGGCGCAGGCGCTCCTCCTCGATCTCGGTGCTGGCCAGTTGCAGGCGTGTCTGGCCGATCTCGAGCAGCACCGACAGCATCAAGCGCGCCGAACCGAGCAAGCCCGGCGGTGCGGCGTCCAGGGCCATCGGCGCGGCTTCAGCGGCGCGCGATGAGCAGCCCGACCAGCAGGCCCACACCCGCCGCCAGACCCATCGCGGTGTAGGGGTGTTCGTGCACCGCATGGTCAGTGGCGCGCGCCGCGCGTTTGGCATTGCGCAACGCAGTCTCCTCGAGATTACTGAGCTCGGCCTTGGCGTGGCGCAACTGGGTCTCGAATTTCTCGCGCGCCGCGGTGAACTGCTCGCTGCCGGTGCGCTGCGCGTTTTTCAGCAGGTGATCGGCTTCGTCGACCATCTTTTGCAGGCTGTGCGCGAGGCGGTCGCGGGCGCTCTGTTCAGCGCTGCTGGGGGTGGACGGTGTTTCCATGATGATGTCCTGGTTCGTTGATCAAGAAGCGACCATAGACAGACTGCTGCCGCCGGCCCTTGACGGTGGTCAAGTGGCGCGGTGAACCTGCGGCACCTCGGTGCCAATTGGCCCCTCTGGCCGATCTGGCACGTTCAGAGTTGCGCGTCGGCCAAGGCAAATGTCGCCAACCGCCATCGCCACCTTGGCCACCGACGCTCCCAGTGCATCGCACTCGCACCCGACCTGTGCCTGGAACTCAGCGCTGTAGTGCCTTCTCGTCGTTGTCTTGTCGCTTGTCATCGTGTCCACCCAGGTTCAAAGTGAACACGATCCTTGCCGCTTTGCGGCTCGGATTGAACGGTGGGACGGCCAGCCGCTTACCCGTGTCATGCCAAACCATAGGGCCGTTTACAAGATTGGTGGGCCCTGAAGGATTCGAACCTTCGACCAACGGATTGCGAGTCGAAAACAAGCGCCAGTGTTAGACCACCATCAAAGCAGGTCGGGTCTGTTCGTCTTGAGCCATGACCTTACCTGGGCCAGCAGCTCCTTCGCGCTCATCACGCACTCTGCCGCCGCCGCTTCGGGCACCAAGTCACCAGAGTAGTCCGAAAGATTGCGTTGCTTGCGCAGGGCGTCAAGAACGATGACTTTCGGCTGCGGAAGACCCACGGTGAGCGGTAGCGTCTGGATCGCCGTCCGGTGATGCCCAGGCTTGCTCTTCAGCGTCCGGTAGCCATTCGCGTTCAAGGCAACCATCGCCATTTGCATGATCGCTTTGTAGGCGACGTCGAACCGGTTTTCGCTGCTCAGCCCTTGAAGCTGTGCATCGGCGATGTTGCGCTCGGCGGCAGCGATGAGCATTCCCACCGACACCTTGTCGGCGGCAACGGCGTCAAGGCTGATGCCCAGCAAGTTCTTCAACGTCATGGGCGTTCCCGATCAAGAATATCTTTGGCTTGGCCAGCACGTCGGCGAGAAACGGCTCCAACGGCGCCCTTTCGGAAAACTCGATAGCCGAGTACACCTTCGGATTCACCTCGCGGCCAAGCGTCGTTTGAACCGGAAAGAGAAGTTCCACAACCTCTCGGAAGCTGATGTCACCAATCAGCATGAGGTCGATGTCGCTGCCAACAGTTTCGCGTCCCTGTGCTACCGAGCCGAATACGAATGCAAGACGAAGTTTCGGAGCAACCGGCGCGAGCGCTTGAACGAGGACGTCGGCCATGCCGGAGGTCTTGCGCAGGATGCTGGCCAGCTCCGCGAAGATCGGCCCGGCGGTGTCGGCGCTGTACAGCTGCTGGTTGCCGCGCTTCTCGCGTTTGAGCAGGCCGACTTCCGCAAGCCTCGTCAGCTCGCGGGTGATCGTGCCTGGGGCCAAGCCTGTCCGACGCGCGATTTCACGCCCATGCAGCGCCTCGTCTGGACGAAGCAGCAGGAGGCCGAGCACGCGGCGCCGGTACTCAGGGAACAGCAGGGAGGGCAAGGATCGATGCATATTCGGCGTCGATTGTCGCTTTATTTGCATCGATTCGCAACCTGTAGTCTTGTCCAACGAGGTGTGAGCCTGAAGCCGGGCGCGAGATTCCAACGAGAAATGAGCCTGGAGGGGGTCTGAGGCTTGGGGATGGCCGGCTCACGGGGAGCGGGCATGCGCGGGGTGTCGATCATCGAAGCGATGGTGATCGACATGAACGAGGCGCA
>JAYUSP010000096.1:0-7777 GCA_043755615.1 Betaproteobacteria bacterium | reverse complement strand
GACGACCATGCCGGCGCTGGCCTTGCGGCAGCAGGCGGCAGCGAGCACCCGTTCGCCGCTGATTTCAACCATGCAGGCACGGCAGTTGCCGGCGGGCTCGAGCCCGGGCGTCCAGCACAGGTGCGGGATCTCGACACCTTGCCGGCGGGCGATCTCGATGATCGTCTCGTCGGCACGGCCGCTGACCGCTTGCCCGTCGAGGGTGAAGCCGACGCTCGGGCAGGCAAGCTCGGCGCGCTCGGCGCGGGTGACGGCATTCATCGGGCGGCCTTCATGGAATGATCACGCCAACTCGTCGGGAAAATATCGGATCACGCAGTCGACGACATTCGGCGCCGCTTGGCCCAGGCCGCAGATCGAGGCGTCGCGCATCACCTGCGACAGCTCGGCCAGCAGCGGCAGATCCCAGGCCGGCGTTGCAATGAGCGCGCTGGACTTGGCGGTGCCGGCGCGGCAAGGGGTGCATTGGCCACAACTTTCGTGCTCGAAAAACCGCATCATGTTGCGCGCGGCGTCGGCCGCCTTGTCGGCGTGTTTGTCGCTCTGCGAGAGCACGATCACCCCCGCCGAGCCGATAAAACAGCCATGCGCTTGCAGGGTGTCGAAGTCGAGCGGTACATCGGCCAGCCGCGCCGGCAGAATGCCGCCCGATGCGCCCCCCGGCAAATAGGCATAGAGCGCATGGCCGGGCAACATGCCGCCGCAAAACTCATCGACCAGTTCCTGCAAGGTGATGCCCGCTGGCGCGACCTTGACTCCGGGCGACACCACCCGCCCGCTGACACTGAAACTGCGCAGGCCCTGGCGGCCGTGGCGGCCCTGAGCCGCAAACCAGGCTGCACCGCGCTCGGCGATCTCGCGCACCGCATGCAGGGTCTCGAAATTGTGTTGCAGCGTCGGCCGGCCGAAGAGCCCGACTTCGGCGACATAAGGCGGGCGCAACCGCGGCAGCCCACGTTTGCCTTCGATCGATTCGATCATCGCCGACTCTTCGCCGCAGATATACGCACCCGCACCGCGGCGCAGCTCGATCGCCGGCAACGTGATGCCGCCGGGCGTCGCTTCGCGCAGCCGCTGCAACTCTGCCGTCAACAACGCGCGGCAGGCGTGGTACTCGTCGCGCAGGTAGATGTAGGCGGCGTCGATGCCCACCGCCCAGGCGGCGATCAACAAACCTTCGATGAAGCGGTGCGGGTCGCGCTCGAGATACCAACGGTCCTTGAAGGTGCCCGGCTCGCCTTCGTCGATATTCACCGCCATCAACCGCGGCGCGGCTTGGGCGCGCACCAGGCGCCATTTGCGACCGGTCGGAAAACCCGCGCCGCCCAGGCCACGCAGCCCGGCGTCTTCGAGCATGCTGATCACCGATTCGGCATCGCGCCGGCCTTCGAGGCAGTCGCGCAGCAGCGTGTAGCCGCCGTCTGCGATGTAGTCGGCGAGGCCGATGTAGGGCTCGGGTTCGTGGCAACGCCGGCCTGCATCGACCGCAGCGCGCACGCTGTCGACAGTCGCATGGCAGGCCGGGTACTGGTGCACCACCACCACCGGTGCGGTCTCACAGCGCCCGACACAGGGCGCAGCGATGACCCGCACCTCGCTGCCCAGCAGCGCCGGCAGCCGCGCCAGCAGATCGCGTGCGCCGGCGATCTCGCACGACAGGCCGTCGCAGACCCGCAGCGTGAGCCGGGGTGGCGCAGGCACCACGCCTTGCGCGTCTTCACGGGCGATATCGAAGTGGTGATAAAAACTCGCGACCTCGTAGACCTCGGTCTGCGACAGCTTCATCCACTGCGCCAGCGCGGCCAGGTGCGGTGTTGGCAACTGGCCGAGCCGGTCGTTGATGCGGTGCAGCACTTCGATGAGCTGGTCGCGCCGCGGCGGGCCGTCGGCAAGCCACCACGACTGCACTTCGGCCAGCACCGCCGCATCCACCTGGCGCCCACGCGGCTGCCGGCGTTTGCGCTGGCGCTCGGGGCTTGCGGCGCTGGCGTCGTCCGCGCTGGCGTCGTCGGCGCTGCTGCCGATGCTGGCGTCGGCGATCGGGATGATTTTGGCTTTCACCCCACAAGCGTAGCGCAGCTACGATCGTGGCCCATGCCACGCCCTACCGCCCCAGCCATCCCCACTGCCGCCGCCGCCCAGCCCGAAGCGCACCGGCCGGCTGCCGACGAGCGCTGGCCCAATGCCGTCGTGCTGGTCGTCGACGACGAACCGGGCATGCGCAACTTCCTGCTCAAGACCCTGTCGCCGCGCGCCGGCCAGGTGCTGGGTGCAGGCTCGGCCGAAGAAGCGCAAGGGCTGTTGCAGCAGCATCGTTTTGACCTCGTGATCCTGGATATCACGCTGCCCGGCCAGAGTGGCATCGAGCTGCTGCGGCAGATGCGCGAGCAGGGCAACAACAGCGAGGTCGTGCTGATCAGCGCCTTTGCCGATCTCGAGACCGCGATCGAGGCACTGCGTGCCGGTGCCAGCGACTTTTTGCTCAAGCCTTTTCGTGTCACCCAGGTGCTCAACGCATTCAAACATGGCCTCGAGCGTGCGCGTTTGAAGCGTGAAAACTGGGTCCTGCGGCGCTCGCTGTCGCAGCGAACGCCAGCGCCCGACGGCCTCGTCGGCAGCTCGATCGTGATCAAGGGTTTGCAGGCCGCGCTGCACCGCGTCGCCGCGGTCGACTCCACCGTCTTGCTCAGCGGCGAGTCGGGCACCGGCAAGGAGCTGGCGGCGCTGGCGCTGCATTCGCTGAGCCCGCATGCGGCGGCGCCGTTTGTGCCCGTGAACTGCTCGACGATGTCGCCGGCCTTGATCGAAACCGAGCTTTTCGGGATGGGTCGCGGCGCGAGCACCGCGCAGCCACGCGACGGCCTGTTTGTTTATGCCCAGGGTGGCACCTTGTTTCTCGACGAGATCGGCGAGCTGCCGCTGGCGCTGCAGTCGACGCTGTTGCGGGTGCTGGAAAGCCGGCGCATCCGCCCGGTGGGCAGCGAGCAGGAGATCCCGGTCGACGTGCGCATCGTCGCCGCGACCAACCAGCGCTTGAGCGACGAGGTCAGCGCCGGGCGCTTTCGCAAGGACCTGTATTACCGCTTGCAGGTGGTCGAGATCACGCTGCCGCCGCTGCGCGCGCACAAGGAAGATATCCCCGAACTGGTGGCCCACTTCATCGAGCGGCTGGCGCCGCAGCTCGGCGTGCCACCGATCGAGGTCAGCCCCGATGAGCTGGGTTATCTGCGCGAGTACAACTGGCCGGGCAATGTGCGCGAGCTGCGCAACCTGATCGAGCGTTCGCTGATCCTGGGCGCGCTGAATGTATCGGCGCTGTACCAGAGCCTGGCGCGCAGCCAGGGTGCGGCGCGGGTGACGCCGCCGATGCCCGCCGGCCCGACCGAGCTGCACGCGCTCGAGCGGCGGCATATCCTGGCCGTGCTCGACTCGGTCGGCGGCGACAAGACCCAGGCCGCCCGGCTGCTCGGCGTTTCGCGCCGCACACTCGAGCGGCGGGTCGTCGAGTGGGGCCTGGGCTGATGGGGCTCACGAGATTCGCGCAACTGTCGATCCGCAACAAGCTTCTGGCCCTGGTGCTGGTGCCGTTGCTGGTGGTGCTGCCGTTGCTCGGCATCGTGCTGCTGGTGTGGAGCGACATCGCTTTTGACCGTTTGCTGATCACCAAGATCCGCAGCGACCTGGCGGTGGCTCACGGCTATTTCGAACGGGTGCTCGGCGAGGTTGGCGCCAGCACCGCAGCCATTGCCGAAGCGCATGCCTTGCACTTGGCACTGGCCGATCCGGCACCCGCTGCGGCCGCGCAGCGCGTGGCCACGCTGCTCGAAGCCTTGCGCGCGCGGGAGCGGCTGGATTTCATCCGGCTGCTGCCGGCCGATGGTGGCGGCGTGTTGCAGCCCGGTTCGCCAAACCAGCGAGGCCCTCAAACCCACATCAGCGTGCTCAGGCCCGACGAGCTGCCGATGCTCGATGCCACGCTGCGCAGCCGCGTCGCAGTGCCGCTGGTGCCCACCCGCAATGCCGCGCCGAGTGCACGCACGGTCGAAGACCGAGCGATGCTGCTGTTGTCGGCGCACCCGGTGCGCGACCCCGCCGGCCGCCTGCTCGGCCATATCCAGGCCGGCGTGCTGCTCAACCGCAACCTGCCCTTCATCGACCACATCAATGAGATCGTCTATCCGCAAGGATCGCTGCCCTTTGGCAGCCGCGGCACCGCAACACTGTTCCTCGACGACGTGCGCATCTCGACGAATGTGCGGCTGTTTGGCGATGGCAGCGACCGGCCAGACAACCGGGCGATTGGCACCCGTGTGTCGGCTGCCGTGCGCGACACCGTGCTCGGTGCTGGCCATACCTGGCTGGACCGCGCCTTTGTGGTCAACGACTGGTATGTCTCGGGATATCTGCCGCTGAGCGACGGCGTTGGGCAAAGGGTGGGCATGCTCTATGTCGGCTTCACCGAAGCGCCTTTCCGCTGGGTCAAGTACGGCATGCTGGCGGCCATCGGGGCGATGTTTTTTGCGGTCATGATCGCCGCCGCGCTGGTCAGCCTGCGCTGGGCGCGCAGCATCTTCGCGCCGCTGGAGCGCATGGCGCAGACCATGCAGCAGGTCGGCGGCGGTGACCTGCATGCGCGTGTGGGCAGCGTCGGTGCGGCGGTCGCTGTCGGCTCAGCAAGCGCAGGCGACGAGATCGTGGCCCTGGCCGGCCACCTGGATCAGCTGCTCGACACCATCGACACCAAGACCCAGGAGTTGCAAAGCCTCAACGCCGACCTCGACGCCAAGGTCGCGCAGCGCACCCGCGACCTCGAGGCCGCACAGGCCCAGCTCGTGCGCAGCGAAAAACTCGCCGCCGTCGGCCAGCTCACCGCCGGTGTCGCACACGAGATCAACAACCCGATCGCGGTGATCCAGGGCAACCTGGACCTGATGCGCGAACTGCTCGGCGCCGACGCCCAGCGCGTCAGCGGCGAGCTGCGCCTGATCGACGAGCAGGTCGAACGCATGCGCCTGATCGTGACCCAGCTGCTGCAATACGCGCGGCCGAATGAATTCGCCGGCTACGTCGAGCCGGTGGATACCGCACGGGTGCTCGACGACTGCCTGGTGCTCACCCGCCACCTCTTGCAGCGCACGCAGATCGAGGTCCGCCGCGACAGCCGCGCGACGCGTCTGCCGGCGATCAATCGCAACGAGCTGCAGCAGGTCTTTGTGAACCTGATCGTGAACGCCCTCCACGCGATGCCTCAGGGCGGCGTGCTGACCCTGGCCACGCGCGACGCCGGCGCCGACGAGGTCGAGGTCATCGTCAGCGACAGCGGCGCCGGGCTGGCGCCCGAATTGATCGACACCTTGTTCCAGCCCTTTGTGACGCGCAAGCGCGAAGGCACCGGCCTCGGGCTGTGGATCAGCCGCAATCTGGTCGAACGTTATGGTGGTGACCTGCTCGCGGGGAACCGCAGCGATGGCCACAGCGGCGCGGTGTTCACGGTGCGCTTGAAGGTGCTGGCGGCGGCCGCCGATTGACTTCAAGCCGCGGCGACCGGCAGCGGGCCGCCACGGCAATCAGTGGTTGAAGCGCTCGCGCCAACCGTCTTTCAATGCGGCCCAGCTGTATTGCGTCTGCGCCGCGAGCTTGCCCGCAGCCCCCCAGACCCGCGGCAGCCCAAAAGCGCCAAACGCCGCCGGCACCGCAGCGCGGCCGCTGATCGCGTCGGCGAGCAGCTCCCCCGCGGCGGTGGTCGGCGCCACGCCATGGCCACCGAAGCCCAGGCCGAACCAGGCGCCATCGAGTTGCCCGCCAGTCAGTCCGCCATTCTTGCCACCACCCAGCCGGCCGATCTGCGGCATCTGGTGGCGGGCATAACTCATCAGCCCGCCCCAGGCATGTTCGACTTTGGCGTCGTGCAGTTCAGGGAACACACGCAGCATGTCGGCACGCAGGAACCTGGCGATGTCGTGCGGCGCGCGCTCGCGGATCGAGATGCGGCCGCCCCAGAGCAGGCGCGTATCGGGCAGCGCGCGGTAGTAGTCAAAAGCGAATCGGGTGTCGTAGACCGCGGCGCGTGAGGGCAACAGCGCGCGCAGCCGCTCGCCCAGCGGCTCGGTATTCATCACATAGGTGGCGATCGGCAGCAGCGCCCGCTCGAGGGCCGGCACCAGGCCGCCGCGCAGGTAGCCACCGGCGGCGATCACCACATGCTCTGCGCTGACCACACCGGCGTCGGTGTGGATCTCGAAACCGGCGCCCTTGCGCTGCACCGACCGAACGCTGGAGTCCTCGTGCAGGCGCGCACCGCCGGCTGTGGCCGCACGCGCCAGGCCGAGGGTGTATTTCAGCGGGTGGAAGTGAAAGGCGTCGGGCTCGAACAGCGCCGCGTGGTAGCGCGCCGATCGCACATGCTGTGCGCGCAGCGTGGCGCCGTCGATGAACTGCCAATCGACGCCAAAACAGTCGGCCATCTCCTGCTGGCGGCGACGCAGGATGCGCTCATCGGCAAACCAGTTGCACAGCAGCGCGCCACCTTCAACCGCATCGCAGTCCATCTGGTGCCGCCGGATGCGCTGGCGGATGAGTTCGACCGCCGCCGTCGTCAGGCTATACAGCTCATTTGCCGCGTTAGCCCCGATGCGCCGTACCAGCGCCGGGCCGTCGAGGCTGTAGCCACCAAAGACAAAACCGCCGTTGCGGCCGGAAGCACCGTGGCCGAAGCGTTGTGCTTCGAGCAAGACGACACCGTCGACACCACGTTCGACGAGGCCGAGCGCGGTATTCAACCCGGCGAAGCCGCCGCCGACGATGCACACCCGCGCATCGACGCGCACCTGCAGCGCGGCGCGCGCCGGCCCGCGGCTGACGCTGGCTTCGTAGTAGCTGTCGGCCGCGGCCATCGAGCGGGGCCGCAAAGAGTCAGGTGTTCTTGCTGACCGTGATGGTCGGGAACTTGGCGGAAAAATCCTTGGCCTGCTGCGCGATCTTCACCGCCACCGTGCGCGCCACGGCCTTGTAGATCGCGGTGATCGGGCTTGCCGGGTCGGCAGCGACCGTCGGCGTGCCACTGTCGGCTTGTTCGCGGATCTGCATCGACAGCGGCAGCGCGCCGAGATAGTCGACGCCATATTGCTCGGCCATCTTGCGGCCGCCGTCGGCGCCAAAAATATGCTCGCTGTGGCCGCAGTTCGGGCAGTGGTAGACGGCCATGTTTTCAACGATGCCCAGGATCGGCACGCCGACTTTCTCGAACATCTTCAGGCCCTTGCGCGCGTCGAGCAGGGCGATGTCCTGCGGCGTGGTGACGATGATCGCGCCGGTGATCGGCACCCGCTGGCTCAGCGTCAGCTGGATGTCGCCGGTGCCGGGCGGCATGTCGACGATCAGGTAGTCGACATCTTTCCAGTTGGTCTGGCGCAGCAATTGATCCAGCGCCTGGGTGGCCATCGGGCCGCGCCAGATCATGGCCTGGTCGGCATCGACCAGGAAGCCGATCGACGCCACCTGCAGGCCGTGGCCGCTCATCGGCTCCATGCTCTGGCCGTCGATGCTCTCGGGCCGGCCGCTGATGCCCAGCATCATCGGCTGGCTGGGGCCGTAGATGTCAGCGTCCAGCACGCCCACGGTGGCGCCCTCGGCGGCCAGCGCAAGGGCCAGGTTGCAGGCGGTGGTGCTCTTGCCCACGCCGCCCTTGCCCGAGGCCACCGCAATGATGTTCTTGACCCCCGGCAACAGTTGCACGCCGCGCTGCACCGCGTGGGCCGTGATCTTGCTGCTGACATTG
>JAYUSP010000095.1:0-7784 GCA_043755615.1 Betaproteobacteria bacterium | reverse complement strand
ACATGACAGCGCCAAGACCGATCAGCGCGAGCGCCTGACCCGGCTCACTGCGCCGGTGGCTGGCACGGTGCAGCAACTGGCGGCCCACACCGTCGGCGGCGTCGTCACTGCGGCGCAACAGCTCATGGTCATCGTGCCCGACGCCGCGCCGGTGTTGGCCGAGGTCGTGATCGACAACAAGGACATCGGCTTTGTCCATGTCGGCCAGCCGGTCGAGGTCAAGCTCGACACCTTCAACTTCACCCGTTACGGGCTGGTGCCGGCCACCGTGGCCAGCGTGAGTGCCGACGCCGTGGTCGACGACAAACGCGGCGCGGTCTTCGTGGCGACCTTGCGCCTGGAGCGCGACACCATCGAAGTCGGCGACCGCAGCATCAGGCTGAGCCCGGGCATGAACCTCAGCGCCGAGATCAAGACCGGACGCCGACGCGTGATCGACTTTGTGCTGAGCCCGCTGCAGCGCAGCGTCAGCGACAGCTTCAGGGAGCGGTGATGGCGCACAACCCCAACGGTGCTGGCAACACCGGCGGCGACATCGATGCCGTTGCCGGATCGATCACCGTGACGCTGTTCGAGGCGGCGCTGCTGGCGCACCTGGCCGCCGGGCACAGCAACGCGCGCATCGCGGCCATCCGCTCACGCAGCGAAAAGACGGTGCGCAACCAGCTGACCCGGCTCTACGCCAAGTTGCGCGTCGTCAACCGGGCGCAGGCGGTTGCGGTGGCGGTGAGGAACGGGTGGACAGGGTAGTGGTGGTGGTCGTGGTCGTTGTAGCCGGTGGTGTGTCGGATCGGGACGTTTGTCCCATTGATCCAGCAGAAGTAGGAAAGTACCCTCGGACTGCTCGCGGCATCCATCGCGACCGCGACAGCCTTTATGCTGGCGCAATTCACTGTTATCGAGGTGCGGTAGTGTCCTATCCTGGCGTCGCAGCAATTATCGTGGGGTCGTTGCTGTTCTTTGTGATATGTCGATATCTCATCTTTCGTCGACCAATTTCCGCAGAGGACGCGAACAAGGCTTTGTTGGTTATCATAATAGTTGCATTCCTGCTCATACACGCAGCAACTGAGTTCGAGATTTAGACCGATACCGCAAAGTTCTGGATCCATGAGATAAACGCCGGAAGAGAAAAATAGAGTGTCAGTACTGATATTTGGTTTGATCTTAGGCGCACTGCTTATAGATTTTCTAGTGTTCAAAAGACTCGGAGTTTGGGGACACTCGATCCTATTAACTCTGAGTTTGCTGTTTCTCTACTATTTTATCGCGTGAGGTTTTTTATGCCTGGTCCGATAGTGACATTTATCCTCCAGAGAATTCTCGGCGTTCCTGGGAGCGCGAACGCCCCGACGTTGTATCGATACGATCAATTTTGGTATGTTCATCCGTCCCATGAAAGAAACGAACCAGTTTCGACTTCAGAGCAAGAAATGATGGATAGCCACAATGCGGAGCGTCGACAGATGAATCGAGAAAGCAAAGAGGCCATGGATCGGATGATGCGAGATTTGTTCCCGCTTGTTCCGAATCCTCCGGACCTCCCAATACCACCCCCGGTCAGTTGCGACTCGAATGATCGCTGGCGAAGTGCGATCACTTTTCGCCCCCGCGACCCCCTCGCCATCGACCTCGACGGCGACGGCATAGAACCCTTGGCTCGAAGGATTCCAGGGTGACGACACCTACCGATGGGGCGCAGCAGGTTCGGGCAGCGATACGATCTTCGAGCACAGCGACTTCAACAGCCGCGCGACCTCTGGCACTGCCGACCGGCTGGAACTGGCCGCGCTGAACCCGGCCGATGTGCAGTTCAGCCGCGACAGCAGTGGCTCGGTCAAAGTGCGCAAGATTGCGACTGGCGAAACGCTCACGATCAGCAGTGGCTTCAACGAGAGCCAGACCCAGTACTGGGTCGAAAACGTGGTCTTCGCCAACGGCATCACCTGGAATTACGACGCTCTGCGCGCCGCTGCGGTGATCGGCGGCGATGCGGCGGATACGCTCTACGGCCACACCAGCAACGATGCGATGAATGGCGGTGCCGGCAACGACACGCTGTACGGCAACGACGGCAACGACACGCTCAACGGTGGCGCCGGTATCGACACCCTCATCGGCGGCTTCGGCAACGACATCTACGACGTCGATGGCACGGGCGAGGTAACCATGGAGGCGTTGGACCAGGGCACCGATGTCGTACGGTCGCCGGTCTCTTGGGTTCTCGGCGTCAACGTCGAAAGCCTCATCCTCACCGGCACCGCCGGGCTCGGCGGCACTGGCAACGCCTTGGCCAACGGCATCAGCGGCAATGCCGGCAACAACACCATCAGCGGCGGCGATGGAAATGACTGGCTCGACGGCGCGGGGGGTGACGATACGGTCTTCGGCGGCTCGGGCAACGACTCGCTTTATGGCGGCCCCGGTACAGACATGTTGACCGGCGGCACGGGCAACGATTTCTACCACGTCGACTCAGCTGGAGACTCCACGACCGAGCTGGCGGGCGAAGGCAGCGACACCGTGAACGCATCCGTCGACTGGACCTTGGCCGCCGATGTCGAGGCGCTCAGCCTGACCGGGCTTGCCGCCATCAGCGGCACCGGCAATGCGCTGGGCAACACGCTCATCGGCAATGCCGCAGCGAATGCGCTCTTCGGGCTGGACGGCAACGACACCCTCAATGGCGGCGCAGGAATCGACACCCTCGCGGGCGGAATGGGCAACGACGTCTACGACGTGGACGTCGTCGGCGACCAGACTGTAGAGGCGCCCGATCAAGGCGTGGACACGGTGCGGTCGCTGGTTTCCTGGGCCCGTGGCGACAACGTCGAAAACCTGATTCTGGCCGGCACCGCAGCCATCAACGGCACCGGCAACGCACTCTCGAACAGCTTCAGCGGCAACGCCGCCAGCAACATCATCAACGGCGGCGAGGGCAGCGACTGGATCGACGGCGCCGGTGGCGACGACGTGTTGGATGGCGGCGGCGCCGCCGCCGATACGCTGATCGGCGGCACCGGCGCCGACAGCTACCGCCTCGGGCGCGGCTTCGGCGTCGACTCGATCACCGAAAGTGACCTGACTGCGGGTGTTGTCGACCGCGTGATCTACGGCGCGGGCATCGTGCAGACCGACCTGCGCTATGCGCGCGCGGCCAACAACCTGGAGGTGTCGATCGTCAACACCGCCGATCGGCTGGTCGTGCGTGACTGGTATCTCGGCCTGGCCTACCAGGTGGAGCAGTTTGTCTTCGCCGACAACTCGACGCTGAGCAACGCGCAGGTGCAGGCCCTGGTGGGGGCGATGGCGGGGTTCGCGCCGTCGGCGGCTGCGTCGACGAACGATCGGGTGTTCAACCGGCAGTGGACGCCCGCCGACCTGTTGACGCCGGCGATGTAGATCGTGGCCAAAGTCACCCGCCGCCGCGCCACGCCATCAGCTGCGCGTTGAGCGGATGCTGGTGCAAGAAGCTGTCGGCAAATTCCGCCGGTGTGTGGATCGCGGCGGTGGTGCGCAGCCAGGCCTGGCCGGCGGCGGCGATGGTGCTGGCTTCGTCTCGCCGGCCGGCGGCGGCCAGCGCCAGCGCCGGGTGCAGCCAGCGCGCGGCGCGGTCGATGTGCAGGCATTCGGTGTCTTCGGCCAGCGCCAGCGCGGCGCGCGCGTGGCGCTCGGCGCGCGCCGGGTCGTGGTCTGAGGCGATCGCCGCGGCGTGCAGTTCGGCGCCGAGTTCGGCGCCGCGCAGTTGCAGGCCGCGGGCGGTTTCTGCGACGCTGGCCAGCGTCGCCAGTGCAGCCAGCGCAGCCGGCTTCGCAGCGCCGCTGCCATCGCTGCCATCACGACCACCACCACCACCCCCACCACCACGCGGCAAGTCCAGCAGCGCCTGTTCGGTCTGCACGATCAGCCGCAGCTCCGGCCAGCCGGCGTCGGGCGACAACGCAGCGGCTTGCTGCAGCAGGCCGCTGGCGTCCTGGCGCAGGCGGCGCTTCACGCGCGCCAGCAGCACCAGCCAGCGCACCGCATAACGCGCCGGCATCGCGCGTGCCGCTTCCAGCGCGGCGCCGTCCAGGACTTGCAGTGCGCGGGCATGCTGGCCGAGATCGAGCCAGACCTGGGCACGGTGCAGCCGCGCCACCGGCAGCCGGGCCGGGTTGCGTTCGGCCAGGATGTTTTCGGCGCGGTCGCACCAGGCTAACGCTTCACCGTAGCGGCCAACCGCGCGCGCACATTGGGCTTGCAGGGTGGCAATGAAGCCGGCGCTGGCACCGGCCATCTCGAAGGTGCTGACGATGCGCTGCGCCTGCGCTGCCTGCTCGGTGGCGGTGTTGACATCGCCGGCATCGAGCCGGTTAAGTGCATAGTTAGCCAGCAGGGTCGCGCGGTGGGCCTGGTCGCCCTGGGCGACGGTGCTGGCCAGGCCGCGCAGGTGGTGCGCCTGGGCTTGCGCCGGCTGGCCCAGGTTGTCGAGCATCACCGCCAGGTTGCCCTGGAATTCGCTGCGGTCGTCGCTCGCCGCATGGGCTTCAATCCAGGCCTGCGCGGCCTGCATATGCGGCAGCGCCTGCGCAAAACGGCCGGCCATGCCGAGTGCGGTGCCCAGGCGCTGGCGGATCGGCGCAACCAGCGCTTCGTCTTCGCTGGGCAGCGCGGTGGCCAGCGCGAGTGCGGCTTCGCCGAGGTCGATCGCCGCAGTCAGATCGCCCAGCACGGTGGCGTACCAGGCGCGGTCACCGGCTGCACGCGCGCGCTGGCGCGGGCTGCGCGCCAGGCTGTCGAGGCGGTCGAGCAAGGGCAGGCCGTCGGCCTGGCGGATCGTATTCATGTGGCCTTCGATGGCGCTGCGAACAAGTTCGAAAGCCTCATCAAAGCGCTCGGCACTTTCAGCGATGTCTGCGGCGTGGAGCAGGAAGTCGATGCGCTCGCCTTCGCGCAGCGCGCGGTGGGCGCGCTCGGCGGCGGCGCGCAATGCAGGCAAGGCGCGGGCGCGCTGGCCGGCGGCTTCCCAATGGGCGGCGATGCGCGCCGGGTCGCCGGTGTTCGCACCGGCTTGCGCGCGGGCTTCAAGCCAGGCCGCGGCCTGGCCGTGCAGATGCCGGTTGATGACCTCGGGCAGGCCTTGCAGCACCGCGTCGTGGATCAGGTCGTGCGCGAACGCTTCGCCGCGCAGGACTTGTCGGGCTTCGAGTTCGGCCCAGGCGTCAGCGAGGGCTAGCGCGTTGCGCCCGAGCAGGTTCTCGGCGAGCGGGATCGAGAAGTCCACACCCGCCACCGCGGCCACCCGCGCCAGCGCCAGCGCCGCGTCCGACAGGCGCGCCAGTTGCTGGCCGATGAGCTGGGCCAGGGTTTGCGGGCGCGGCAGTGCGGCGCTGAAGTCGGCGCTTGTTCCGGTGGTGCCAACCCCGCCAACCGTGCCGATGGTGCCGTCGCTCCACGCGAGCTTGAGCGTTTCCAGCGTGAACAGCGGGTTGCCGCCGGTGCGCTGGTGCAGCAGCGGCGCGATTGCCGCGCCGTCGATGCCGGGCAGCGCGAGCGAGTCGATCAGTTCGCCGACCTGGGTTTGTGTCAAGGGCTGCAGGGCGATGCGGGTGTGCGGCCCGGCACTGGCCAGCGCGTCGATCAGCGCATGCAGCCGCGTGCCCGCAGCCGCCGGGCGCAGGCCGAGGCAGCAGCGCAGTGGCGTGGCGCCGCGCTCGCCGGCAGCGTCACGCGGCGCTGCAAGCATCGACTGCAAGAGCTCCAGCGTGGCATCGTCGGCAAAGTGCAGGTCGTCCAGGGCCAGGGCATCGACGCCGCAACGCGCGGCGCGGCCGAGCAGGTCGATCACCGGCGCTTGCAGCGGCTGCATCGACATCGGCATCGCGGGCTCGGTGCGGCTGGTCGCGGTGGCCGGTGCAAGCTGGGAGGCGAGTTCGGGCGCGGGTTCGGGCGCGGGTTCGGGCAACAGCACCGACAGCGATTCCGGCACCAGCTCGGGCAGCACCGCGCCGAGCGCGCGCCGCAGGCCTGTGTCGGCCGCGGCCGGGCAGCGGTCGAGCAACTGGCGCAGCGCGCGGGCCAGCGTCGCATAGGGCACCAGGTGGTCGCCCGGCCGGCCGCTGGTATGCAAGAGCCCGGGGCGTTGTGCCGCCAGCGCTTGCAGCAGGCGCGACTTGCCCATGCCGGCTTCGCCGATGAGCACGACGACATCACCAGCCGCCAAGCCGCGGTGCAGCGCGGCGAGTTCAGCGTCGCGCCCGATCAGGCGCGGCGGGCGCAGCACGGCGGCCGGCACGGCGCCGCGGCGGCGGCGAGGTGGTGCGGTGACGGCCGATGCGGTGGCGGATGCGGTGGCCGATGCGGTGGCCGCTGCCGCAGCGTCGTCGCCGCTCGCGTTGGCGGCAGTGCTGTCGGCGCGGGGTGCAGCACCAGACCGGCGGTCGTGCAGGCCGCCGCTGATGGCCGCGGGCGCCGCAGCCTCCAGCGTGCCGGCACTCTCGACCGTCGCCAGCAGGGCCAGCGTTTCTTTTGACGGCCGGGTGCCGACCTCATGTTTGAGGATCTCTTCGCAGCGGTCGAAGACGAGCATCGCCGCGGCTTTGTCGCCGCGCAGGTAGTGCAGGCGCATCAGGCGCCGATGCGCGTCTTCGCTGTGCGGGTCGGTGTCGATCAGCGCCTGCGCCAGCGGCAGTGCGGCAGCGTAGTCGCCGTCCGCCTCGCAGGCTTCGATCCGAATCTCGATGCCGCGGCGGGCCGCGGACGAGCGTATCGCACGCTGGCTGCCGAGCCAAGCGCCGAGCTCGCCGTCGTCGGCCGGGTGCAGCTCGCCGAGCAGGCTTTCACTGTCGGCCAGGTCGTGCGTTAGCCTTTCTGCCAGCGCCAGCACCTGGCTGCCGCCGACGAGGTCCGTGCCGGCCTGCCGGCGCAGGCGAAACAGGCGCTGGCGCAGCGCATTGCGCGCGGCCTCGGCGCTGCTCGTGGGCCAGAGCAGCGCGGCCAGGCGGTCGCGGGGCGTCGGGCCTTCGATCGCCAGCCAGGCCAGCAGCAGCGCATCGGTGGCTTGCAGCGGCACCGGCGCGCCAGCGGCGCTGCGCAGGCAGGGCGCCGGCCCGGCAAGGTCAAGCCACAGCGGCGTCGGCGATGAATACGGCTCGGGTTCCACGGCGCGCAGGATAGCGCTGCGGCCGCCGATCACTCCTCAATGCCCCACAACCCCGGTCAGGGGCGCGACGATCCTTCTTCGTGGCGCGATGCGAGCGAAGGTCGTGTTCGCAAGCTGCAGCCCGCAATGGCGCGAGCCAGGGGCGTTGGGCGCAGCGGGGTGATCGCAGCGGTCTGAGGCAGGTCGGGCGCAGGGCAGAATCGGCGGATGAAAGCTGCCTTTGCATGAAGCCACCCAAACGCCTGCAGTCGCTCGTCAACGAAGGCCTGATCGACAGTGTCACGCGTCAATTGATGAGCGGCAAGGAGGCCGAGGTCTACGTCGTGCGCTGCGGCGACGAGACGCTCTGCGCCAAGGTCTACAAGGAAGCCACGCAGCGCAGTTTTCGCCAGGCGGTGGACTACACCGAAAACCGCAAGGTCAAGAACACCCGCCAGGCGCGCGCGATGGCCAAGGGCACCCGCTTCGGCAAACAGGCGCAAGAGGCGGCCTGGCAGAGCGCCGAAGTCGACGCGCTGTACCGCCTGGCGGCGGCCGGCGTGCGGGTGCCCAAGCCGCACAATTTTCACGACGGCGTGTTGTTGATGGAGCTGGTCACCAACGCCGACGGCGACGCCGCGCCGCGCTTGAACGACGTCCACTT
>JAYUSP010000094.1:0-2646 GCA_043755615.1 Betaproteobacteria bacterium | reverse complement strand
AAGCTTTATTACCCCGATTCGCTCGTCGGCACCGACAGCCACACGACGATGATCAACGGCATCGGCGTTGTCGGCTGGGGCGTCGGCGGCATCGAGGCCGAAGCCGGCATGCTCGGCCAGCCGGTGTACTTCCTGACGCCCGACGTCGTCGGCTTCGAGCTCAGCGGCAAACTGCGCGAAGGGGTCACCGCGACCGACCTGGTGCTCACCGTCACCGAGATCCTGCGGCGCGAAAAAGTGGTCGGCAAATTTGTCGAGTTCTGCGGCGCCGGCACACGCACGCTGAGCCTGCCCGACCGCGCCACGATCGCCAATATGGCACCCGAATATGGCGCCACGATGGGATTTTTCCCGGTCGACGAAAAGACGATCGAATACTTTGAAGGCACCGGTCGCACCAAGGCCGAGATCGAAGCCTTCGAGGCCTACTTCAAGGCGCAGCAGATGTTTGGCGTGCCGATGGCCGCAGACATCGAATACTCCCAACTCGTCAAGCTCGACCTGAGCACGGTGTCGCCCTCGTTGAGCGGCCCGAAACGCCCACAGGACCGCATCGAACTCGGCAACGTGCGCAACAAGTTCACCGAGCTCTACAGCGCCGCACCGGCCGACAACGGCTTCAACCAGCCGGCCGACAAACTCGGCCGTTCCTTCACCACCACCAGCGGTCTGGAGATAAAAAACGGCGACGTGCTGATCGCCGCGATCACGAGTTGCACCAACACCAGCAACCCCGGCGTGCTGCTGGCCGCTGGCCTGCTGGCGAAGAAGGCCGTCGAGGCCGGCTTGAAAGTCAAGAAACATGTCAAGACCTCGCTCGCGCCGGGCTCGCGCATCGTCACCGAATACCTCGAAAAAGCCGGCCTGCTGCCCTACCTCGAAAAGCTCGGTTTCAGCGTCGCCGCTTATGGCTGCACGACCTGCATCGGCAACGCCGGCGACCTGACGCCCGAGCTCAACGAGCTGATCACGCAGAACGACCTCATCGCCGCCGCGGTGCTGTCGGGCAACCGCAATTTCGAAGCCCGCATCCACCCCAACCTCAAAGCCAACTTCCTGGCCAGCCCGCCGCTGGTGGTGGCTTACGCCATTGCCGGCAACGTCACCGTCGACCTGATGAGCCAGCCGGTCGGCAAGGGCAAGGGGGCTGACGGCAAGCCCAAGGACATCTACCTCGGCGACATCTGGCCGACCAGCGACGAGATCTACAAGTTGATGAAGTTTGCGATGAACGGCAAGGCCTTCCGCAAGAACTACGACAAGGTCAAGAGCGATCCCGGCAAGCTGTGGGAAAAGATCAAGGGCGTCGCGTCGGGTAAGGAAGGCAAGGTCTACACCTGGCCCAAGAGCACCTACATTGCGGAGCCGCCGTTTTTCCAGGACTTCACGATGGTTCCCAAGGCGCTTGATGCGGGTGTCACCGGCGCGCGTGTGATGGGCCTGTTCGGCGACAGCATCACCACCGACCACATCTCGCCCGCGGGTTCGTTCAAAGAGACCACGCCGGCGGGCAAATACCTGCTCGCCCATGGCGTCATGAAGGCCGACTTCAACAGCTACGGCGCGCGCCGCGGCAACCATGAAGTGATGATGCGCGGCACCTTCGCCAACGTGCGCATCAAGAACCTGATGATCCCGGCAAATGCCGACGGCTCGCGCGTCGAAGGCGGCTACACGCTCTACCAGCCGGGTGGCGAGACGATGGCCATCTACGACGCGGCGATGCAGTACACCGCCGCCGGCGTGCCCACCGTCGTCTTCGCCGGTGAAGAGTACGGCACCGGCTCGTCGCGCGACTGGGCCGCCAAGGGTACCCAGTTGCTCGGCATCAAGGCTGTCGTCGCGAAGAGCTTCGAGCGCATCCACCGCAGCAATCTGATCGGCATGGGAGTGCTGCCCTTGCAGTTCAAGGCCGGCGACTCTTGGCAATCGCTGGGCATCACCGCCAGCGATGTGATCGATGTCGTGCTTGCCGACGAAGTCAAGCCGCTGTCCGACGCCACGCTCTTCATCACCGGCGCCGACGGCAACAAGCGCAGCGTGGCCGTCACGCTGCGCATCGACACCGCGATCGAGGTCGACTACTACAAACACGGCGGCATCCTGCCGTTTGTGCTGCGCCAGTTGTTGGCCGCGTGAAATGACCGGCGCTGTCAAAACCAGTATCGACGGCGCGGTCTGCACGATCTCGTGGTTTCGTCCAGAAGCACGCAACGCCGTTGACGGGCCGACCGCGCTGGCACTGCGGCAAGCCTTTGAAGTCTTCGAGGCCGACGAACATCTGCGCGTGGCAGTGCTGCACGGCGAAGGCGGCACCTTCTGCGCCGGCGCCGATCTCAAGGCCCTCGGCGACCCGGCGCGCCGCAACCAGATCGAACCCACCGGCACCGCACCCGGCCCGATGGGTCCGACCCGGATGATGTTCAGCAAGCCGGTGATCGCCGCGATCGAAGGCCATGCCGTTGCCGGCGGGCTCGAACTCGCATTGATGTGCGACCTGCGAGTCGCGGCACAAAGCGCCGTGCTCGGCGTCTTCTGCCGCCGCTGGGGCGTGCCGCTGATCGACGGCGGCACCGTGCGCCTGCCGCGCATCGTCGGCATGGCGCGCGCGCTCGATCTGATTCTCACCGGGCGCGCTGTGCGCTC
>JAYUSP010000093.1:0-7799 GCA_043755615.1 Betaproteobacteria bacterium | reverse complement strand
CGCTCTGCGGTCGAAAGCCGTCAAGCTCCAACTGGCTCAGGCTGGCCTTCATATCGACACCATCGCCGAGCGGCGTGGCGATCGTGAAGCGGCCCTGGCGCAACCCGGCCGCGCCGGCGTCCAGCGCCAGCTCGCTGGCGGCGGCTTGCACCGGCGCCGAATGCAGCGCGATGACACCGCCCGAGCTGTTGCCGTAGAGCACTGAAAACGGCCCGCGCAGGACCTCGACACGCGACGCGCCGGCGAGATCGAAATGTGCGACCTGACCCTGGCCATCGGGCCCCGACGCCGGGATGCCGTCGGTGTACAAACGCATGCCACGCACGCCAAAACCGGCGCGGGCACCAAAGCCGCGCGAGCTGATCTGCAAATCCTGCGCGTAGTTGTTGCGGTTGGCCACGACCAGCCCGGGCACACGCGCCAGTGCTTCCGACAGGTTGATCATCGCGCCGGCACTGCGCAGTTCTTCGCGGCCGACGGCGCTGATCGCGTACGGCGCGTCGAGCGCCGCCTGCCCGCGCAGCGAGCCGGTGATGACGATGGTGGAGTGGCTGCCCGCGTTTTCAGCAGTCTGGGCCAGGGCCGGCAGCTGAGGCCAGGCCGCGACGATGGCCAGCGCCAGCGGTGTCAAACGTTTCAGTCGAGTTGTCATGGTGAGGTGGATTTCCGCAGGCAAGGGTCGGGATCACGGCGCCGCACTGGGCACGCCACAAACGGGGGTCAAAGTGGCTTGCGCCGGCACCGCGCTGCCGGCTTTCTTTTGCGCCAGGGCAACGCCGTTGCGCACCGCAATGATCTCGGCCACGATCGATACCGCAATCTCGGCCGGCGTGCGCGAACCGAGGTCCAGCCCGATCGGGCCGTGCAGGCGGTCGATCTCGGCGTCGCTCAAGTCGAAGAGCTTCAGGCGCTCTTTGCGGGTCGCGGTATTCATCCGCGAGCCGAGCGCGCCAACGTAGAAGGCGGGCGACTTGAGCGCTTCAAGCAGCGCCATGTCGTCGAGCTTGGGGTCGTGGGTGACGGCGATCACCGCGCTGTGCGGATCGAGGTGCAACTCAAGCACCAGGTCGTCGGGCATGGTTTTGCTGAAGCGCGTGTTCGGGATGTCCCAGGTGAGGTGGTATTCCTCGCGCGGGTCGCAGCAGATGACTTCAAAGTCGAGCGCCAGCGCCATCTGCGCGGTCACGCGCGACAACTGGCCGGCACCGATGATGAGCAATCGCCAGCGTGGGCCAAAGAGTGCGCGCAGGGTGTTGCCGTCGAAGCTGAACACCTCGCCACGCGAGGCGGGTTCGATGGTCACCGCGCCGTGCGCCAAGTCGAGCCGGCGCGCGACGAGTTCGTGCCGCGCGGTGCGCGTGAGCACTTCGTCGATCCAGCCGGCGTCGACCAGCGGCTCCTGCACCAGGCGCAGGTTGCCGCCACAGGGCAGGCCGAAGCGCGACGCTTCTTCCTTGCTGACGCCATAGTTGACCAGCGATGGTTTGCCGACCCGCTCACCATGCCGCACTCTTTCGATCAGGTCGTCTTCGATGCAGCCGCCGGAGACCGAGCCGACAACGAGGCCGTCGTCACGCAGCGCCAGCAGTGCGCCCGGCGGACGTGGCGCCGAGCCCCAGGTTTCGATGACCGTGACCAGCCACACCGCGTGGCCCTGATGTTTCCAGTCGCGGGCCTGTGCGAGGACTTGCAGATCAAGACTGTCCATGATGAAGCTCCTTGGCGGCCCGTTCAGCGTGGTTCATTGCAGTCCATTGTGGTTCAGCGCGTTGCGATACGCGTCAGTTCAGGTGGGCCATGTAAGCGCGGCGCGGATGCCGTGCCGGCTCGCGCAACGCACGGCCCAGGTCGGCCAGGCTGGCCAGGTTGTGCACTGGCAAGAATCGGTCGACATGCGGCAACATCGCGCGCACCCCGGCGGCCTTGGCCTGGAAACCATCAAAGCGCAGCAGCGGGTTGAGCCACACGACCTGGTGCGCCATGCGGTGCAACTGCGCCGCTGCCGCCGCGAGCTGGCCCTGGTCGTCGCGGTCGAGTCCGTCGCTGACGAGCAGCACCGCGGCATTGCCGCCGAGCACGCGCCGCGCCCAGCGGCGGTTGAATTCTTCGAGGCAGACCCCTATACGGGTGCCGCCTTTCCAGTCGTGCACCTGCTCGTCGGCGGCCTTCAGCGCCTGGTCCGGGTCGCGGTGGCGCAAGCAGCGCGTGATGTTGCTCAGGCGGGTGCCGAAGGTGAAGGTCTGGACCTTCATGTAGCGCCGCGTCAGGCCATGCACATAGTGCAGAAACAGGCGTGCATAACGTTCCATCGAACCGGAGATATCGAGCAGCACCACCAGCGGCGGCGTCTCGCGGCGCGCGCGCGTGAAGGCGGGCGTCAGCATGTGCGGCTGGCGCGCCATGCCCTGCATCGTGCGGCGCAGGTCGATGCGGCCGCGGGTTGCCACCTCGTGGCGCCTGCGCAGCACCGGCTGCACCGGCAACGGCGCGGATTCGGCCAGGGTCTTGGCGAGCGCAAATTCGGCCGCCGTCATGGTCTCGAAGTCAGCGCGCTGCAAACGCTCGCGCTCTGAAAAACTGAAGGTCGTCTCGAACTGGACTTCTTCTTTGGCGCTCTGATTTGCGGGGTTCGGCGTGTGCGCCTCGCGCGGCGGCGCCAGGGCTTCGGCGATGCGGTTGGCGCGCTGCGGCTGGACCTTGTCGCCGCGCCCGGTGATCTTGGGCAGCATCGCGTACATCATCTGCTCGAGCAGCTTCGGGTCGCGAAAGAAGGCGTCAAAAGCAGCGTCAAAAATCACCTGCTGCTCGTGGCGGTCGAGCATCACCGCCGACAGCGCCGCGCGCACATCTTCACGCTGATCCAGGCCCACCGCTTCGATCGCGGCGATGCCGGCGAGCACGCGGTCAGGCCCGACTTGCAGGCCCGCGGTACGCAACACGCGCGAGAAGTGGACGATGTTGTCGGCGAACATGGTCAGGCCGAGGCTGATCTCAAGGGGTGCGCTGCGGACAGCGACGGCGACGGCAACGGCAACGGCAATGCTGCGACGAGCCAAGCCGCGGGTGGGCAGCCGAGGGCGCTTCGTTGCTTGGTCGCTGCGCGACTGCCCTGCGATGCTCGAACGCCTGGCCCGTCGCAGAACTCACTTCGCTCACTGCGTTCGCTGCGTTCGAACTGCTGCGACGAGTCAGATGACGAAGCGCGCAAGCGCGCGGCCAGTCGTTCTGCGCTTCTCGGCTGCGCAAAGGCGCGCCCTCGACTGCCCGCCCGCGGCTTCGCCGGGGCCGTCGTGGTCTCCGACGGTTTCGCCGGCGCCAAGTCCGCAGTCATCGGCTCGGTGGGGCGAAGTCGCATCAATCCAGCAGCGCCCGGGCCTTGAGCTCGTCGAGCAGCTTGGCCATGTCGCCACCCTGCATGCGCACGATATCGTCCTGGTACTTGAGCAACACGCCGAGTGTGTCGTGCACGCTGGCCGGATCCAGGCGCATCGAGTTCATCGCCACCAGCGCATTTGTCCAGTCGATCGTCTCGGCCACGCCGGGCGACTTGAAGAGGTCCAGCGTGCGCATGCGCTGCACAAATTCGACGACTTGACGGTACAGACGCTCCGGCGCGCCCGGCGCCTTGAGCTTGACAATCTGTAGCTCGCGTTCGACATCCGGGAACTCGACCCAGTGATAGAGGCAACGGCGCTTGAGGGCATCGTGGATCTCGCGCGTGCGGTTGCTCGTGATCAGCGTCACCGGCGGCGCTTCGGCGCGGATCGTGCCGAGCTCGGGCACGGTGATCTGGTTCTCTGCCAGCACCTCGAGCAAGAAGGCGTCGAAGGGTTCGTCGGCGCGGTCGAGTTCGTCGATCAGCAGCACCGGCGACTTGGCCTGCGTCAGCGCTTGCAGCAGCGGGCGCTCGATCAGCATCTCGCGGGAATACAGGCTCTTGACGAGGCGGTCGTGGTCGATCGTGTGCGCGGCTTCGGCGATGCGGATCTCGACCATCTGGCGCGCGATATTCCACTCGTAGGCGGTCTGCGCGATGTCCAGGCCTTCGTAACACTGCACGCGCAGCAGCCGGGTCGACATCATTGCGGCCAGCGCCTTGGCCAGCTCGGTCTTGCCGACGCCGGGCTCGCCTTCGAGGAACAGCGGGCGCTGCAGTTTCAGGCTCAGGAACAAAGCCGTCGCCAGGCGGCGGTCGCAGACATAGTTCTGCGTCGCCAGCCCGCTGATCACGGCGTCGACCGAAGTCGGCAACGCGTTCGGTGTCGGCGTCGGCGTCGAGTTTGGTGGCGCGTTCATTGACGGGTTCGGGACAGCACTCATTCGAGATCCAAAAATGGCCGCGGCGGCATGGCCTGACGCCGATGCCGCCGCATCATGCCGGGCGCAGCCGTGGGGATTGTGTGCTGCTGCGCTGAAACAGCTTTACCGCGCCAAGGCCGCGGCGACCGCGCGCGAGGCCATCACACTGATCATCGCGGCACGGTACTCGGCCGTGCCGTGCAGATCGGCATTGATACCGTCGGCAGACACCTTGACCGCTTTGGCTGCCGCCGGCGTGAAGCTGGCGTTGAGTGCAGCTTCGATATCGGTGGCGCGGAAGACCGTGCTCTTGGCCCCCGTCACCGCGACGCGCACACCACCCGCCCCCTGGCTGACAAAAACACCCACGAGTGCAAAGCGCGACGCCGGCTGCTTGAACTTGATGTAGGCCGCGCGGGTCGGCGCCGGGAAGCTGACCGCGGTGATCAGCTCACCGGGTTGCAGCGCCGTCGCGTAGACACCGGTGAAAAAGCTGTCGCCGCTGATCTGGCGTTGGTTGGTGTGCACCGTCGCACCGAGTGCCAGCACCGCCGCCGGGTAGCAGGCCGCCGGGTCGGCATTCGCGATCGAGCCGCCGATGGTGCCCATGTTGCGCACCATCTGGTCACCGATGCCGCCGGCGAGTTCGGCCAGCGCAGGAATCGTCTTGAGGACATCGGCCGATGCCGCGACCGCGGCATGTTTGGTCGTCGCGCCGATGACCAGCGCGCCGCCGACAACGCGGATGCCGGACAAGTCGGCGATGCCGCCGAGATCCACCAGGCGCTCCGAAGAAGACAGGCGCAGCTTCATCGCCTGCACCAGGCTCTGGCCGCCGGCCAGGAAACGTGCGTCGCCGGTGGCCGCAAGCGCCGCTGCTGCGCTGCTCGCCGGGCGTTGGTAGTCGAATGAGTACATTTTTGGGTTCTCCGTTGGGTTCGGTCAGGCCGCCGATCAAGCGATCTTGTTGGCAGCGCGCCAGACGCGCTCGGCGGTCGCCGGCATCGCGATGTCACGCACCCCGAGGGCATCGGTCAAGGCATTGATGAACGCCGGCGGCGAGCCGATCGCGCCGGCTTCGCCGCAGCCCTTCACGCCCAGCGGGTTGTGCGTGCACGGCGTGTTGGTGTGGTCGACGTTGAAGGTTGGCAGGTCGTTGGCACGCGGCATCGCGTAGTCCATGTACGAGCCGGTCAGCAACTGGCCGGAATCGGGGTCATAGACACAGCCTTCGAGCATCGCCTGGCCCAGGCCCTGGGCGATGCCACCATGCACCTGGCCTTCGACAATCATCGGATTGATGATGTTGCCGAAGTCGTCGACGGCGACAAAACTTGCTACTTCGCTGCGGCCGGTATCGGGGTCGACCTCGACTTCGCAGATATAGCTGCCCGAGGGGTAGGTGAAGTTGGTCGGGTCGTAAAAGGCGTTTTCGTTGAGCCCCGGCTCGAGCTTGTCGAGCGGGTAGTTGTGCGGCACATAAGCCGCAAACGCCACCGCGCCAAAAGGCACCTTCTTGTCGGTGCCGGCGACCTTGAATTCACCGTTGTCGAATTCGATATCGGTGTCCGACGCTTCGAGCAGGTGAGCGGCGATCTTCTTGCCCTTGGCGATGATCTTGTCGACCGCCTTGACGATCGCCGTGCCGCCGACCGCCAGCGAACGGCTGCCGTAGGTGCCCATGCCAAACGGCACCCTGCCCGTGTCGCCGTGCGAGATCTCGATGCTCTCGACCGGCACCCCGAGCTTGGCGGCGACGACCTGCGCAAAGGTCGTCTCGTGGCCCTGGCCGTGGCTGTGCGAGCCGGTGAAGACCGTTATCGACCCGGTCGGGTTGACACGCACTTCGCCGACTTCAAACAGGCCCGCGCGGGCGCCCAGCGCACCGGCGATATTGCTCGGCGCGATGCCGCAGGCTTCGATGTAGCAGCTGTACCCCAGGCCACGCAATTTGCCCTTGGCAGCCGACGCCGCCTTGCGTGCCGGGAAGCCGGCCACGTCGGCCATCTTGATGGCTTTGTCGAGGTGCGCGGCGTAGTCGCCGGTGTCGTAGGTCAGGCCGACCGGCGTCGCGTACGGGAACTCGGTGATGAAGTTCTGGCGGCGAATCGCCGCCGGATCCATCTTCATCTCGCGGGCTGCGGTTTCGACCACGCGCTCGACAAGGTAGGTCGCCTCGGGCCGGCCGGCGCCACGATACGCATCCACCGGCGCGGTGTTGGTGAAGACGGCCTTGACATTCGCGTAGATCAGCGGCGTTTTGTACTGGCCGGCGAGCAGCGTGGCGTACAGGATCGTCGGCACGGCCGACGCGAAGGTCGACAGGTAGGCGCCCATATTGGCCACCGTATGCACCCGCAGCGCGAGGAAGTTGCCCTGCGCGTCCATCGCCAGCTCGGCGGTGCTGACATGGTCGCGGCCATGCGCGTCGGTGAGGAACGATTCGCTGCGCTCGGCGGTCCACTTGATCGGCCGCCCGACACGTTTGCTGGCCCAGACGAGGGCGCAGTCTTCGGGGTAGAGAAAGATCTTCGAGCCGAAGCCGCCGCCGACATCGGGCGCGATGACCCGCACCTTGGATTCGGGCAGCGACAGCACAAACGCGCACATCAGCAGGCGCTCGACATGCGGGTTCTGGTTCGCGACATAAAGCGTGTAGCTCTCGTCGTGTTTGGTGTAGCTGGCGTTGACCGCGCGCGGCTCCATCGCGTTCGGCACCAGCCGGTTGTTGGCGAAGCTGATCTTGGTGACATGCGCGGCGGCCTTGATCGCCGCGTCGACGCCGTCCTTGTTGCCATGGCCCCAGTCATAGCAGACGTTGCTCGGCACTTCGTCGTGCACCGCGCTGGCATGGCCATGCGCGCTGGCGGTGTCGATGACCGCCGGCAAGACTTCGTAGTCGACGTCGATCAGCTCGGCCGCATCCTTGGCCTGGGTCGTCGATTCGGCGATGACTAGCGCGATCTGGTCACCGACATGGCGCACCTTGCCTTGGGCCAGCACCGGATGCGCCGGCTCCTTCATCGGCGTGCCGTCGATATTGTTGATGAGCCAGCCGCAGGGCAGGCCGCCGACCTTGGCGTCGGCGAGGTCGGCACCGGTGAAGATGGCGATCACCCCCGAAGCCGCTTTGGCCTTCGTGATGTCGATCGACTTGATGCGCGCATGAGCGTGCGGGCTGCGCAGGAAGACGGCGTAAGTCTGACCATGCTGGGTCACATCATCGGTGTACTGGCCGGCGCCGGTGAGAAAGCGGAAATCCTCGCGGCGCAGCATCGACTTGCCGATAGGCGAGTTGTTGGGGGGTTGGGACATGTCGGTCATCGGATGCTCCTTATGCCGTCGCGCCGACTTTGCCGCTCTGGCAAAGCTGGATCGACTTGACGATATTGTTGTAGCCGGTGCAGCGGCAGATGTTGCCTTCCAGGCCGTCGCGAATCTGCTGCTCGCTGGCATCCGGGTTGTCGCCGAGCAGTTGCACCGCCGACATCACCATGCCC